>CAZCRC010000012.1:0-17666 GCA_964500995.1 uncultured Actinomycetes bacterium | reverse complement strand
AGAAGTCCTGGCGACGATCCGCCGGACCGACCCGTCCGGCCACCCTGCCGATAGGATCGTGGCCGTGCGTCAGGGCTCGGTGCTTGCGACGTCGTTCCACCCGGAGCTGACTTCCGATGATCGCCTGCACCGGTTGTTCCTGGCCATGATCGAGGAGGACGCATGTCGGGCCATTCCAAGTGGGCCACCACCAAGCACAAGAAGGCCGTCGTCGACGCCAAACGCGGCAAACTCTTCGCCAAACTGATCAAGAACATCGAGGTTGCGGCGCGCACCGGAGGCGGTGACATCGCCGGCAACCCCACTCTGTACGACGCGATCCAGAAGGCGAAGAAGAGCTCGGTCCCCAACGACAACATCGATCGGGCCGTCAAGCGCGGCTCCGGCGCCGAAGCGGGTGGCGCGGACTACGAGACGATCATGTATGAGGGCTATGGCCCCGCGGGGGTCGCGGTCCTGGTCGAGTGCCTCACCGACAACCGGAACCGGGCCGCCGGTGAGGTTCGCATCGCCATGACCCGCAACAGCGGCTCGATGGCCGACCCCGGATCGGTGTCGTACCTGTTCAGTCGCAAGGGCGTCGTGATCGTTCCTGGCGAGGCGGCCTCGGAGGACGAGATTCTGGATGCCGTTCTGGATGCGGGCGCTGAAGAGGTCAACGACCTGGGGGAGTCCTGGGAGATCGTCAGCGAGGCCACCGACGTGGTCGCAGTACGGACCGCGCTACAGGGCGCGGGCATCGACTACGACTCGGCCGAGGCGACGTTCCTCCCCAGTGTCACTGTGGATCTTGATGAGGACGCCGCCCGCAAGATGTTCCGACTCATCGAAGCGCTTGAGGACTCCGACGACGTCCAGAACGTGTACGCGAACTTCGATGTCTCCGACGAGGTCATGGAGGCAGTCGGCTGATCCGGTCGCGTCACGCGGTGCGCCTCGATAGCGTCACAGCATCGAGGAGGACAACGTGAGCGACCTGAACAAGGCAGTCCGTAGCGCCAACGACCTGAGGGCGGTGGGGCAGCAACTCACCGGGTTCGACGCGGCGACCTGGCGGACGGCAACCAACGACCGGGGAATGCGCTCGTCGATCGTGGCGGTGTCCCTGCTGGACGCGACCCCCGACTGGGACCGCCTACGGGCACGCTTCGAGCGGCTCACTCGGCTGGTCCCGGTCCTGCGGGAACGCCCCCTGTTCGGTGCGGTCGGGATCTCAATGCCCCGGCTGGCGGTCGATCCGGACTTCGATCTCGACATCCACCTGCACCGCACGCGGCTGCCGAGCGGTGGTGGCTGGAACGATGTCCTGGGCGAGGCCCGGCGAATGAGCCTGACGGACTTCGACCACGACCGGCCGTTGTGGGAGTGCCTGCTGGTCGAAGGTCTCAGCGGCGGTCGTTCCGCGCTGATCCTCAAACTGCATCACGCAGTAGCCGACGGCCAGGCCACCGTTCTGATCGCGGCCAACCTGTTTGAGCTGACCCCCGAGGGCAACCCGGACGAGCCCGAAGCCCCTCCGGCGCCCGAAGGTCGACCCGTGTCGGTGGCCAGCGTGAGCCGTGCCAACATCGCCGACAACGTGACCCGCGCCGCCGAAGCGGCCGTGACCGGCGTCAAGTTGGTCGCCGAACTGGCCGTCGGGACGGTCAAGAACCCCGTGGGCACGTGGTCGGATGCGGTGGGGATGGCCGAGTCGATCGGTCGGTTCGCGGCCATGCCCGAGTCGGCGCTCTCGCCGCTGATGTCCGGCCGCTCGACGAACTATCGGTTCGCGACGTTCGACCTGCCGTTCGATCAGATGCGTGCGGCGGCCAAACGTCGGGGCGACACGGTCAACGACATCTTCCTGGGTTCCGTCACCACCGGCATCGCCGCCTACCACGATCGCCACGGCCGTCCCACCCGCCGGTTGCGCTTCAACGTCCCCATCAGCCTGCGCAAGGCCGTCAAAGACGGCAGCAGTTCCAACGCGGTCACAATCGCCCGCTTCGAACTCCCCGTGAACGGGGTCTCGATCGACGAGCGCGTCAAAGCGGCCCATGCCGAGGTGAAGCGCTGGCGCGATGAGCCGGCGCTCTCACTGGCCAACCCGCTGGCCGACGTCACCTGGATGGTCCCGGTTCCGGTTCTCGCTTCAGCGGCACGCGCGAGCGACATCACGGCGTCGAACGTGCCGGGGCCGCCGATCCCCGTCTACATCTGTGGTGCCCGCATGGTGGGTACGTGGCCGCTCGTTCCCACGGTCGGCGCCGCCGCGAACATCACGCTGGTGACATACGACGGAACAGCGTTCGTCGGAATGTCTGCGGACGAGACCTCCATCCCGGACCTCGATGATTTCGTGTCGGACCTTCGATCCGGATTCGCTGAGGTGATCGGCGCTCCCGTCGGACCCACTGACCCCGTGAGCGGCGGCAAGGTGGATCAGCCGTCACATGCCAGCGGTGTGCGCGAAGAGGCCAAGCCCGCGGCGAAGAAGGCGAGCACGAAGAAGGCGACCACGAAGAAGGCGACTTCCACGAAGCCGGTGGCCAAGAAGACCACGACGAAGAAGACGGCCGCGAAGAAGGCCCCAGCGGCCAAGACCACCGCGACCACACCCCCGGTCAAGAAAGCGCCCGCCACGAAGGCCTCGGCGACCAAGACCACCGCCAAGAAGGCCCCGGCCAAGAAGGCGGCGACGCCCTCGAGCACCTCGTAGCGAGTTACCGCGCAACCGCGTGAACCCGCGCTAGGGTACGAACATACGTTCGAACTCGGGTGGAGGCGACATGCGGGTGCTGGGTGTGGATCCCGGGCTGACCCGGTGCGGCGCGGGGACCGTCGATGCTCTGGCTGGCCGACGAGTTCGACTCGTGGACGTCACGGTCATCAGGACAGCTCCCGACCAGGACCTCGCCCTGCGACTGGCCTCCGTTCACGAGGGCCTCGTCGCGCTCATCGCCCTGCACCGACCCGATGTCGTGGCCGTGGAGCGGGTGTTCGCCCAGCAGAACACGCGTACCGCCATGGGCACGGCGCAGGCCTCGGCCATGGCACTGTTGGCAGCGACCCACGCAGGGGTACCGGTGGTCATGCACACGCCGAGCGAGGTCAAGGCCGCGGTCACCGGCAATGGCCGAGCTGACAAGCAACAGGTGACGGCCATGGTGACGCGGTTGCTGCGCCTGCAGGCGGCGCCACGACCGGCCGATGCCGCCGACGCGCTGGCGTTGGCTATCTGTCATGCCTGGCGTGCTCCCTTGACCAACCGGATCCAGGAGGCCATCGGATGATCGACTACATCCGCGGAACCGTGCAACGCACCAGCGAGAATCACATCGTCGTCGACGTGGGCGGCATCGGGATTCGAGTTGAGGCCGCTCCGGCCACGGTGGCCGACCTGACCCCCGGCGAACTGCGCGAAGTCCCCACGAGTCTGGTGATTCGCGAGGACTCCTGGACCCTGTACGGCTTCGCCGACAGCGACGAACGCGAGGTCTTCGAACTCGTCCAGACGGTGTCGGGTATCGGCCCGCGCACCGCGCAGGGTCTCGTTGCGACCTTGACCGCCGACGGTCTGCGTCGGGCCGTCCATAGCCAGGACGCCGCCGCGGTCATGACCGTGCCCGGGATCGGGCGCAAGGGCGCTCAACGCATTCTGCTGGAACTCGCCGACCGACTCGGTCCCCCTGCCGGACAGGCGGCGTCCCCCGGCGTATCGGCCAGCCCGACCGGAACCGCGGTCTGGCACGCGGATGTCATCACCGGACTGGTGGGCCTCGGGTGGACGCAGCGCGAAGCCGAGGCAGCTGTGGCGGTGGTCGAGTCACGCGTCGAGCCGGACGCCGATGTCGCCGTTGTACTCAAGGCGGCCCTCGCAGAACTGAAGCGATCATGACCGATCGGCTGGTGAACCCGCAGACCGAACCGGGCGAAGCCGCCTTCGACTCCGCACTGCGCCCACAACAGCTCAGCGAGTTCGTGGGGCAGCCACGGGTCAGGGATCAGTTGAACTTGGTCCTGGCGGCGGCCCGGGGCCGAGGAACAACTCCCGATCACGTTCTGCTGTCCGGCCCGCCGGGGCTCGGCAAGACCACCCTTGCCGGCATCATCGCCACCGAGATGCAGGCGCCGTTCCGCATCACGAGTGGGCCAGCCCTGCAGCACGCCGGTGATCTCGCCGCGTTGCTGACGAGCCTGCAACCGGGCGAGGTGTTGTTCCTGGATGAGATCCACCGAACGTCGCGTACCGCTCAGGAACTGCTCTACATCGCCATGGAGGACTTCCGGGTCGACATCGTTGTCGGCAAGGGACCCGGTGCGACCGCGATCCCGCTGGATCTGGAGCCCTTCACGTTGGTCGGGGCCACCACCCGAGCCGGCCTACTGCCCGGACCCCTGCGCGACCGGTTCGGCTTCACCGCGCACCTGGATTTCTACGACGAAGCCGACCTCGCGACCATCCTCACGCGCTCCGCGCGGCTCCTCGGGGTACCCGCTGACCCCGAAGGGATCACCGAGATCGCCGGACGCAGCCGCGGCACCCCACGGGTGGCCAATCGGCTCTTGCGTCGAGTGCGTGACTACGCCCAGGTGCACGGTGACGGCTCGATCGACCGTGCGACGGCGCACACGGCTTTGGATCTCTACGAGGTGGACGTGCTCGGACTCGACCGGTTGGACCGAGCCGTCCTCGAAGCCCTCATCCTGAAGTTCGACGGGGGACCGGTGGGGTTGAGCACCTTGGCTGTGTCAGTCGGCGAGGAGAGCGAAACGGTCGAAACCGTGGCCGAACCGTTTCTGCTGCGCCTCGGTTTTCTGACCCGGGGACCGCGGGGAAGAGAAGCAACCCCCGCTGCCTGGCGGCACCTCGGTGCGACGCCGCCCACCCCCGCCGCGGCACAACTGAGTCTTTCCGACGACCTCGGCAGCCCAGCGATCTCGGACGGGTAGGGTAAGGCGTTCATCACCGAGATCTGGAGGCGTGCGTGGCTGCACCCACTGGCTATCGGCCGTGGCGGTACTTGGGACTGTTGGCGGCCTTGGTCATTGTTCTGACGGTCTGGGCGTTCTGGCCCGGCCAGTCGCACACTCCGAAGCTGGGTCTGGATCTGCGTGGGGGCACTCAGGTCATTCTCGACCCACAACCCATCACTGAAGGCGCGCAGGTCACTGAGGAACAACTGCAGCAGTCCGTTGAGATCATCCGGCAACGCGTCAACGGCATCGGCGTCGCGGAAGCCGACGTGTCGATCCAGGGGTCCGGCAACGAGGCCGTTCTCGTGGTCGCAGTTCCCGACGTCACGCAGGATCGGATCGTGGAGTTGGTGGGCCGGACGGCTCTGCTGAACTTCCGGCCGGTCAACAACATCCTGAACCCGGCGCCCGCCGATGCGAACGCGCAGCAGCCCACGGACACTGCCAACGGTTCGGACAAGGGCGGCAAGGGGCAGAAGGCCAAGGCCAACAAGAACGCCGACTCCGCCAACGCGAACGCCGAGACCCCCGAGGACGCCGACCAGGGCCAACAGATCGTCCAGGCGGACACGGACGACGCCAAGTACCAGCAGGAACTCCTGGCATTGGACTGCACCTTGCCGCAGAACCAAGCCGGGGGAGCCTCGGATGATCCCCTGAAGTGGCTGGGAACCTGCGATCAGGACGGTGCGGCCAAGTACAGCTTGGAGCCGGCGTTCATTCAGGGAACCGACATCGCTTCCGCCGCCGCACAGTTGCCCCAGCAGGGTGCAGGCGGCTGGGTGGTGACGCTCGACTTCAACGGTGAGGGCGCGAGCAAACTGGCGGAGATCTCGAAGAAGCTGTCGGCTCAGGCGCCGCCGACGAACCAGTTTGCGATCGTGTTGGACGGGGTCGTCGTCTCCGCCCCGTCGTTCTCCGAACCGATCCTGGGTGGTCAGGCGCCGATCGAGGGCAACTTCACCGCCGAAGAAGCCAACGACCTCGCGAACGTGCTCAAGTTCGGTGCCCTGCCCGTCACGCTCGAACAGCAGTCGGTCGAGAGCATCTCGCCCACCCTGGGCAGCGACCAGTTGCGGGCCGGAATGCTGGCCGGCGCGATCGGGCTGGCACTCGTTGGTATCTACCTGATCCTGTACTACCGGGTCCTCGGTGTGGTCGCGGTGATCAGCCTGGTGATCGCTGCCTGGGTGACGTACTGCCTGTTCGTGGTGCTGGGCAACACGATCGGATTCACGCTGACACTCGCCGGCATCGCCGGTGCGATCGTGTCGATCGGTATCACAGCGGACTCGTTCGTCGTGTATTTCGAACGTCTGCGCGACGAGATCCGCGACGGCAAGTCGCTGCGCCGAGCAGCCGACGAAGGCTGGGTCCGTGCCCGTCGTACCCTGCTGGCCGCCGACTTCGTGTCGATTCTCGCGGCTGTGGTCCTTTACTTCCTGAGTGTCGGAAACGTCCGAGGATTCGCGTTCTCGCTGGGACTGACCACCGTGGTCGATGTCATCATCGCGTTCTGGTTCACTCGCCCGACGGCCCTGCTGCTCGCGCGAACCAAGTGGATGAACAAGGGCGGCTCGTTCACCGGGGTGTCGCCCAAACGACTCGGGGTCGAGTCCCTTCAGGGGACCAGGCGCGAACCCACTCGACGCAAACGCGCCACGGTGGGCGTCGCGTCCAGCGACGGGGACGTGGACACGCGCAAGCTCGGTGGGGAGATCTGACATGTCCAAGATCCGTGAAATGGCGCATGGCCTTTACGCGGGCCAGGTGTCCTTCGACTTCGTCGGCAAGACCAAGACCTGGTACATCATCTCGGGGGTCATCCTCGCGATCACGCTCGGATCACTGCTGTTCCGTGGGCTGAACCTGGGCATCGAGTTCCGCGGCGGTGCTGAGTTCCAGGTCCCGAGTTCCCAGTGCAGCGTCGAGCAGGTGCGAGATACCGCTGACACGATCACTGGGGGCACGTCGATCGCGACCCAACTGGGCGACGGAAGTCTGCGCATTCAGACTGAAGAGGTCAGCAACGAGGTGGGCGCCCAGATCACTCAGGCACTCGGCACCGCGTGTGATGTGCCTGCCTCCGACATCAAGATCCAAGTCGTGGGTCCCACCTGGGGATCCGAGGTCAGCAAGAAGGCACTGCAGGGGCTCATCGTCTTCTTGATCCTGGTCAGCATCTTCTTGGCGATCTACTTCGAGTGGCGCATGGCCGTGGCGGCCCTGGTTGCGCTCGCCCACGACCTGATCATCACGATCGGCGTCTACTCGATCCTGGGCTTCGAGGTGACCCCGGCCACGGCGATCGGTCTGCTGACGATCCTCGGGTACTCGCTCTACGACACCGTGGTGGTGTTCGACAAGGTCAAAGAGAACACCGCCGGAATCCTGGGGCAGAGCCGCATCACGTACTCCGAGGCCGCCAACTTGGCCATCAACCAGACCCTGATCCGTTCGATCAACACATCGATCGTCGCGCTGCTTCCGGTGGCCGCGATCCTGTTCGTCGGTGCGGGACTGTTGGGTGCGGGCACGTTGAAGGATCTGGCGTTGGCACTGTTCGTCGGTATGGCGGCAGGCACCTACTCGTCGATCTTCGTCGCCACACCGTTCCTGGTGCAGTTGAAGAACCGCGAGCCCGAGGTGCAGGCCTTGGAGCGTCGCGTGATGTCCCGACGACGCAAGGCAGCGGCCGACGGCGGCGCCGACGACACGGTGGCCACTGCTGTCAGCGGTGGCGGTTCGGCGTCGGACGGGGGTGGCTATTCCCGCACCGTCACGGAGTCGGGTGTACGCAACCAACCCAAGCGACAACCCCGCTCGCAACGAAAGTCCTGATCTGCGCGATCCGATGGCTGTCTTGCGAAGGCTCGTAGAATGGGCCGAGCGACGTCGAGGAGGTGTCAGTGAGCGAGGACACCACGTCGAGTGCTGCCACTGAGCCCTCCTCCACGGGCTTCGACCCGGTGGCCTCGGTTCAGGCAGCCACCGAGCAGGTCACGCGACTTCGGGACCGACTGGCCCGGATCACGGTCGGAGCTCGCAGTGGCTATCCGGAACTGGAGCCGCTGTTCCGGACGGTCAAGCAGTACCACCCCAAGACCGATCTGCGGCTTCTGGAGCGCGCCTACGAGACCGCTCGGCTGCTGCACAAGGAACAGTTGCGCCGCTCCGGCGAGCCTTACATCACCCACCCCCTGGCGGTGGCCACGATCCTGGCCGAGTTGGGCATGACCGGACCCACCCTGGCGGCGGCATTGCTGCACGACACGGTCGAGGACACCGAGTACACCCTCGAAGCACTGACTGCTGACTTCGGTGACGAGGTCGGCCGCCTGGTCGACGGCGTCACCAAGCTGGACCGGGTCACCTACGGCAAGGCGTCCGCCGCCGAGACAGTCCGCAAGATGGTCGTGGCCATGGCCCGCGACATCCGGGTGCTGGTCATCAAACTGGCCGACCGGCTGCACAACATGCGCACCCTGGGCTGGCTTCCTGCCGCCAAACAGCGCAAGAAGGCCGCCGAGACGCTCGAGATCTATGCCCCGCTGGCTCACCGCCTGGGCATGAACACGATCAAGTGGGAGTTGGAGGACCTCGCGTTCGCCGCCCTACAGCCGAAGGTGTACGAGGAGATCGTCCATCTCGTCGGACAGCGCGCCCCCGCCCGGGACCAGCATCTGAACAAGGTGATCGAGGACCTCAACGCCGACCTGCGGCAGGCCCGGCTGCGGACCGTGGTGACCGGGCGGCCGAAGCACTACTACTCGATCTACCAGAAGATGGTCGTTCGGGGCCGCGACTTCAACGACATCTACGACCTGGTCGGGGTCCGGATCCTGGTCGACAACGTCCGCGACTGCTACGCCGCGCTGGGCATCATCCACGCCCGCTGGAGTCCCGTGCCGGGTCGCTTCAAGGACTACATCGCGATGCCCAAATACAACATGTACCAGTCGCTGCACACCACAGTGATCGGTCCCGAGGGCAAGCCGGTCGAACTGCAGATCCGCACCCAGCAGATGCACCGGGCGGCGGAGTTCGGTGTCGCGGCGCACTGGCGCTACAAGAACGGTGCCGTGGGCGACAAGAGCGGCCCGGACGACCTGGCCTGGGTACGGCAGCTGCTCGAATGGCAGCGCGAGACCGAGGACCCCGACGAGTTCATGGACTCACTGCGGTTCGACCTCAACTCCAGCGAGGTGTTCGTGTTCACCCCGCAGGGCGACATCATCGCGCTGCCCGCGGGTGCGACTCCGGTGGACTTCGCCTACAGCGTCCACACCGAGGTCGGCCACCGCTGCGTGGGGGCGCGGGTGAACGGCCGACTGGTGCCGTTGGAGTCGGAACTCGGCAACGGCGACGTGGTCGAGATCTTCACGTCCAAGGACGAGAACAGCGGCCCGAGTCAGGACTGGCTGCAGTTCGTGCAGAGCGCGCGGGCCCGCACCAAGATCAAGTCGTGGTTCTCGAAGGAGCGCCGCGACGAGGCGATCGATCGGGGCAAAGAAAGACTCAACAAGGCAGTCCGCAAGCGCGGTATCCCGCTGAAGCGGCTGCTGGCATCGGACATGCTCGCCGGGCTGGCCACGGACCTTCGCCTGTCGGACGTCACCGCCGTCTATGCCGAGATCGGCGAAGGCCGCATGTCCGCGGAGTCGGTCGTGGAACGGCTGCTGACACTCAGTGGCGGCGTGGATGACGTCACCGAGGACCAGCCCGTCTCGTACCGCGCCCACAAGAAGCCTGCTGGCGATCCGGGCATCATCGTCCAGGGCGAACCGGACGTGTGGGTCAAGCTCGCCCGATGTTGCACCCCGGTCCCCGGCGACGAGATCACGGGATTCATCACCCGTGGCTCAGGAGTGTCGGTCCATCGCCGCGACTGCCTGAACGTGGAGCAGTTGGCGCAGCAAGCGAACCGCATCGTCGAAGTGGAGTGGGCCCCGACCCAGTCCAGCGTGTTCCTGGTGAACATCCAGATCGAGGCGCTGGACCGTTCCGGGCTGCTGTCCGATGTGACCCGGGCCCTGAGCGACCAGCACGTCAACATCCTGAGTGCCTCGGTGAGTACCAGCAAGGACCGCATCGCCATCAGCAAGTTCACGTTCGAGATGGCCGAACCCCACCACCTGGGTGCTGTCCTGCGTGCCGTCCGCGGCATCTCCGGCGTCTTCGACGCCTACCGGGTCTGACGGGTCAGTTCGACGAGTACTCGGCCAGCGCGGCCTCAGCCGCGCCGAGCAGCGCCCGACTCGACTCCAGCGACGACTGGGCGTCAGCAATAGCCCGCTCGTCGCCCGACGCTTCCGCGGTGGCGAGCTTCTTCTCCAACTTGGCGACCGATGACCGGAACGACTCGACCGTGCGCTCCGCGCGATCCTTGGCGGCGGGGTCGGTGCGGCGCCAGTGATCCTTCTCCGCGTCGCGCAGCGACACCTCCACCGCGCGCAGCCGACGTTCCAGACTCTGCTTGTCGTTGCGGGGTACAAACCCGATCGCGTCCCACTGCTCCATGAGCCGGCTCAGTTCCGCCCGCGCGGCTCGGTGATCCTTGGCCGGCACGAGCGCCTCCGCCTTGGCCAGAATCTCGAGTTTGGCTGCGAGGTTCTTGGACTCATCCGCTGAACGCTCCGAGTCGGCCTCATTGCGTGCAGCGAAGAACTTGTCCTGCGCCGCCCGGAACTCCGTCCACAACTTGTCGTCCTCGGCCCGGCCCGCGCGGGGTGCGGCCTTCCATTCGGCCATCAGATCCCGATAGGCGCGACTGGTGGGTCCCCACTCAGTGGATGTCGCCAAGGCCTCGGCTCGGCGGATCAGCTCCCGCTTGACCGTGACGGCTTCGGCCCGCGTGGCATCAAGCTCGGCGAAATGCTGCCGGCGTCGCTTGTCGAACACCGACCGAGCCGCACTGAACCGCTCCCACTGCACCTGCTCGGCGCCCTTGTCGAATCGCGGCAGGGCCTTCCACTCGTCCAACAACGCGCGGTACCGCTCACCCGATGCCTTCCACTGGGTGGACTGCGCCATGGTTTCGGCTTCGTCCGCGATCTCGGTTCGCCGGGCCAGAGCTGCTTCACGTGCCGCCTTCTTCTGCTCGGCGAGCACCCCACGGCGCTCGGCGACCGCAGCCTCCAATGACGTCAGACGCGCCTCCAGCCCCGCGATGTCGCCCACGAAGGCAGGTTCGGCGAGGCTGCCGCGGATCTTGGCCACCACGGCCAGGGCTTGTTCCGGCGTGGCAGCGCCGCTCTTGAGCCGCTTGCTCGTCAGGGTGACCTCGACGACCAGGTCCTCGTAGCGGCGGCGGTAATGGGCGAGCCCGGCCGAGGGATCTCCGGCGGCCCACTGGCCCACCTTGTGTTCCGTGCCATCGGGGAGCAGAACGTAGACGGTGCCGTCGTCGGCGACCCGTCCGAAATCGGAGTCAGTCACAGCCGCCCCCCTCAGTTCAGCAGGATGCCGAGCAGGACGCCGCCCGTGGTCAGCAGGACCATCGCCAGGATCAGCACGACGGCGATGATCTTTGTCCGGTCCTGTTTGCTGCTCTCAGCGTCACGGCGCGCCTTCTGCCGCTCGTGCTTGGCACGCGCCAACTCGCGCTCCCGCTGGTTGCTGCTGGCCATCGTGGGACTCCCTCGGGTCTGCTTCGCATGCGAGTGTACGGGGATTCACGCGCGGGGCGGCGCGAAGGGCAGAATGGTCCGGGCCAGACCTCAGTGACAGGAGCCAGCAGTGTTCGTGACCGGTTTTCCCGCGGGCCCGTTCGGGACGAACTGCTTCGTCCTCGCGCCACAGCCGAACAGCGAGTGCCTCATCATCGATCCCGGCATGGGCGCCGTCGATCCGGTTCGCGAGGTCCTGGAGCAGAACCACCTGAAGCCGATCGCGGTCCTGCTGACCCATGGCCACCTCGATCACACCTGGAGCGTGGTCCCCATCGCCGACGGCTACGAGATCCCGGCGTTCATCCACCCGGACGACGCGAGCCGACTGACCGATCCCGAGGCCACCCTGGGGCCGGACATGAAGCAGTTGATCCGGCAGATGACCCCGGAGGGCCGGGTGGATGTGGAGCCATCGGACCTCCAGACGCTCACCGATGGCGTCACCGTCGATCTGGCCGGGTTGACGCTGCGGGTTGCCCACGCACCCGGACATACGGCCGGCTCGATCATGTTCGAACGCGACGAGAGTTCCGACACCCCCGCGCTGCTGTTCTCTGGGGATGTCCTGTTCGAAGGTTCCATCGGGCGCACCGATCTGCCCGGCGGCGACCACGCGGCGATGCTCCGGTCGCTGCGCGACGTCATCCTGCCGATGGACGATGACACCGTCGTCCTGCCGGGACACGGCGGTCAGACCACGATCGGCCGGGAGCGGGTCACCAATCCGTTCCTGCGCGAGGTCATGACCGACTCGCTGGGACAACCGCCGAGGAAGGGCTTGTGAGCACCCCACTACAGGCGCCCAAGGGCGTTCCGGAGTACCTACCGCCGGAGTCGGCGGAGTTCCTGGCCGTCCGCGAGACCCTCAGCGATCCGGCCCGCCTGGCGGGATACGGCTATATCGAGTTGCCGGTTTTTGAGGACACGGCATTGTTCACCCGTGGCGTGGGGGAGTCCACGGATGTCGTGAGCAAGGAGATGTACACGTTCGAGGATCGGGGCGGACGCTCGCTGTCGCTGCGCCCTGAGGGCACGGCCGGCGTGATGCGCTCAGTGCTCGAGCACAGCCTGCATCGGGGCCAACTGCCGGTGAAGGTGTACTACGCCGGGCCGTTCTTCCGCGCGGAGCGACCGCAGAAGGGCCGTTACCGGCAGTTGCAGCAAGTCGGTGTCGAGGCGATCGGGTCCGATGATCCGCGCCTGGACGCCGAGGTCATCGCACTCGCTGACGGCGGGTTCCGGTCGTGTGGCCTGACCCACTACGAGTTGCTCCTGACCTCGTTGGGATGCGGCACCTGCCGACCCGGCTACCGGGACCTGCTCACGCAGTTCCTGTCGACCTTGGACCTCGACGACGCGACCCGCGAGCGGGCGGCCAAGAACCCCCTGCGAGTACTGGACGACAAGCGCCCCGCGGTCCAGGACCAACTCCACGACGCTCCCGTCATGGTCGACCACCTGTGCGATCAGTGCCAGCAACACTACGACCGGGTCCGCCACTTCCTGGCCCTCATGGGCATCGCCTGGACCGAGGCACCCCGGCTCGTGCGCGGCCTGGACTACTACACCCGCACGACCTTCGAGTTCACGCACCCCCTGCTGGGGGCGCAGTCCGGGATTGGCGGCGGGGGCCGCTACGACGGGCTGATGGAGACGATCGGGGGCCCTGCCGTACCCGGGATCGGGTTCGGCCTGGGCACGGACCGGACGTTGCTGGCCCGCGAGGCCGAAGGCCTTCCGCCGCTGGCCGCGCCACCCGTCGCCGCGTTCGTCGTACCGCTCGGCGAGGCCGCCGAAGACCTCGCCGTGAGCGTGTCCGGAGCCATGCGCGAAGCAGGACTGCCCACCACCAGTGCCTTCGGCGGCCGGGGTCTCAAGGGCGCAATGAAGGCCGCCGACCGCAGCGGTGCGCGCTGGGCGGTCATCATCGGCGAAGATGAGGTCACCGCCGGTGTCGTCCAACTCAAGGACCTGCAGGCGGGAACCCAGGCGTCCGTGTCGGTCAACGACGTGGTCGCAACCATCAGATCAACGCAGGAAGGCGGCACCGATGCTGCGCACGCATGACGCGGGCACCCTGACCGAAGCCAACATCGGTCACGAGGTCACAGTCACCGGCTGGATCGCCCATCGGCGCGATCACGGCGGAATCGCGTTTCTGGATCTTCGGGACGCCTCGGGAGTGGTCCAGGTCGTCGTCCGTGACCCCGAGGTGGCGCACCCGCTGCGCAACGAGTTCTGCCTTCGGGTCATCGGTCGCGTGGAGCGTCGCCCCGAGGGCAACGAGAACCCCGCCCTGGCCAGCGGTTCGATCGAGATCATCGCCGATGCCGTCGGGGTGCTCAGCGAGTCCGACCCCCTACCCTTCCCGATCGACGAGCATGTCGACGTGAGTGAGGAAGCCCGGCTGCGGTGGCGGTACCTGGATCTTCGCCGCGCCGGCCCCGCCGCTGCGCTGCGGATGCGCAGCGAGGTGAACCGGATCGCCCGCGACGTGTTGCACGGCGAGGGATTCGTCGAGATCGAGACGCCGACGCTGACGCGCTCCACCCCGGAGGGGGCGCGCGACTTCCTGGTGCCCGCACGTCTGTCGCCCGGGCACTGGTACGCCCTGCCGCAGTCGCCGCAACTCTTCAAGCAGTTGTTGATGGTTGCGGGCATGGAGCGGTACTACCAACTCGCCCGTTGTTACCGCGACGAGGACTTCCGTGCGGACCGGCAGCCGGAGTTCACCCAGCTGGATGTCGAGATGTCGTTCGTCGAGCAACGTGACGTCATGTTGGTGGGCGAACGGATCATCAAGGCGCTGTGGCAGGGCACGATCGGCTACGAGATCGGCGAGATCCCCACCATCACCTACGCGGAAGCCATGGCACGGTTCGGCACGGACAAGCCCGACATGCGGTTCGGTCTGGAACTGGTCGACCTGACGGATTACTTCGCCACCACACCCTTCCGGGTGTTCCAGGCCGATCATGTCGGAGCCGTGGTGATGCCCGGCGGCGGCTCCCAGCCGCGGCGGACCTTTGACGCGTGGCAGGAATGGGCCAAGCAGCGCGGTGCGAAGGGCCTGGCGTACGTCACGGTCGGGGCCGACGGGGAACTCGGCGGCCCCGTGGCCAAGAACATCAGCGAGCAGGAGCGAGCGGGCCTCGCCATGGCGGCAGGTGCTCAGCCCGGCGACTGCATCTTCTTCGCGGCTGGTCCCCGCAACCAGTCCCGTGCGCTGCTGGGCGCGGCGCGCCTGGAGATCGCGGAGCGGCTCAACCTGATCGAGGCGGGCTCCTGGGACTTCGTGTGGGTCGTGGACGCGCCCATGTTCGAGTTGATCGACGACGGTTCCGGATCGCAGGCGTGGACAGCCGTGCACCACCCGTTCACGTCCCCCAACGCGGAGTGGTTGGAGCGGTTCCCCGAATCGCCTGGAGAGGCGCTCGCCTGGGCCTACGACCTGGTGTGCAACGGCAACGAGATCGGTGGGGGTTCGATCCGTATCCATCAGCGCCACATCCAACAGCAGGTGTTCGGCATCCTCGGGTTGTCCGAACACGATGCCGACGAGAAGTTCGGGTTCCTGCTCGACGCCTTCAAGTTCGGGCCGCCGCCGCATGGCGGCATCGCGTTCGGATGGGACCGCATCTGCATGCTGCTCGCGGGTGCCAGCAGCCTGCGCGATGTGATCGCGTTCCCCAAGACCGGCGGTGGGCAGGACCCACTGACGGGCGCTCCGGCGCCCATCACTCTGGAGCAGCGCACCGAGTCCGGCATCGACGTGATCCCCGACGACGAGGAGGACGCCGCCCCCGGCAACTTCCCGGGTCGCGAGGTCATCCCTGACCGGATGCGCAACTGAGGTGACCGACTCGCTGTTCAGTGACCCCGGGCGAGTTCCGCTGGCCGCACGGATGCGGCCGGGATCGCTGGCCGAGGTTGTGGGGCAGCAGCACGTGGTCGGCGACGGGACTCCGCTGGCCACGTTGTTGGCGGGCGGTCCCGGTGCGTCAGTGATCCTTTGGGGGCCGCCGGGGACCGGCAAGACAACGCTGGCTCGCCTGATCGCGGCGGGTCGCGGTGCTGCATTCCGGGAACTGTCCGCGGTGTCGGCGACGATCAAGGACGTCCGAGCCGTGATCGAGACCGCGCGCAACGACCAGGAACTGCACGGCCGCACCACCGTGTTGTTCATCGACGAGGTCCATCGGTTCAGCAAGACCCAGCAGGACGCCCTGCTGCCAGCGGTCGAGAACGGGTGGATCACGCTGGTGGGTGCCACCACGGAGAACCCCTCGTTCGCCGTGATCCCCGCCCTGCTGAGCCGGTCGATCCTGGTCCCACTGCGGTCGCTGGACGACGCCGATCTGGCCGTCGTCCTGGATCGCGCACTGTCGGACCGGCGCGGTCTGGGCGGCACGGTCGCTGTGGAATCCGCCGCGCACGACCTGATCGTGCGGATGGCCGGCGGCGATGCCCGCCGCGCGTTGACGTTGCTCGAGGTCGCCGCAGCCGATCGCACGACCGTCGCACTGGCCGACGTCGAGGCGGCGGTGCAGCAGTCCGCGCCGCGTTATGACCGGGCGGGGGATCGGCACTATGACGTGACAAGTGCCCTCATCAAGTCCATCCGCGGCAGTGACGTCGACGCCGCGCTGCACTACTTGGCCATCATGATCGCGGCTGGCGAGGACCCCCGATTCATCACCCGTCGACTGGTGATCCTGGCCAGCGAGGACATCGGACTTGCCGACCACACGTCGTTGCTCGTCGCCACGGCAGCGCACGAGGCGGTGTCGTTCATCGGCCTGCCCGAGTCCGCGTACCCATTGGCCCACGCCGTGATCCACATGTCATTGGCGCCCAAGTCCAACTCCGTCAAGGCGGCCATCGGTGCTGCGCTCGACGACGTGCGCGCGGGGCGGACCGGTCCGGTACCCCCGGTGCTGCGCGACGCTTCGACCAAGGGCGCGCGCATGGAGGGTGCCGGCCGCGGATACCGCTACCCGCACGACGATCCGGCGGGAGTGGTCGAGCAGCAGTACATCCCGGACGCCGCCCTCGGGGCGCGCTACTACCGCCCGAGCCACCACGGTGCCGAGGAGCGAGCCGCCGCCGCGGCGGAGCGACTGCGCGCCATCGTGCGGGGGACTGGCGACTGAGCGTCCGTACGGTCGTCGCTGGGGTCGCTTCCGGTACCGAAGTGCGCCAGGAGGCGACATTTGCTGCGACACCTCGCGAGGTTCGGAGGCACCTGCGATCGGATGCGATACTGGCGATCTGCCGGGAAGGGGTGGTCGCGTGAGCAGGATGGTCTGGGTCGGTGTGGGAGCCGCTGGCGGGATCCTGGTCTACCGGCGTGGCCAGCGGGTCTGGGAGCGCACGAAGGAGCGCGGTGTCGCCGGCAACACGGCGGCAATCACTCGCACCGCCGCAGCCATGTACCGCGGCATCCGCGATGCGGAGAAGCCCGAGTTCGTGGACGTCACCGATCACGCCACCACCACGCGCGTCATTCCCGCCGAGGCGCAGCCACCTCGGCAACACGTCACCGACTGACCACCGCCCGTCGGGTGTGCCCGTGGCCGGCTGAGAACCTGACAGAATGGCCGGATGGATTCCGCTGAGATCAGATCTCGGTTCCTCACCTTCTTCGAGGAACGCCAGCATGTGGTCGTACCGTCTGCGTCCCTGCTGCTCGACGACCCCACGCTGTTGTTCGTCAACGCGGGAATGGTCCCGTTCAAGCCGTACTTCCTGGGCGAAGCACCGCCGCCGTGGCCCCGGGCGACCTCGGTGCAGAAAGTCGTGCGGACCCTGGACATCGACGAGGTGGGCAAGACCACTCGCCACGCGTCGTTCTTTCAGATGGCCGGCAATTTCTCGTTCGGCGACTACTTCAAGGAACTCGCCATCCCCTATGCGTGGCAGTTGCTGACTGACCCGCAGGATCGGGGCGGTTACGGATTCGACCCGGACCGGCTGTGGGCCACGGTCTACCTCGACGACGACGAGGCCGCCGACATCTGGCACAAGAAGGTTGGG
>CAZCRC010000011.1:8494-18064 GCA_964500995.1 uncultured Actinomycetes bacterium | reverse complement strand
GTCGCAGCGACACCACCAAGACCGGATCCACCCAGCGCGTCTCCGCGGAAACGGTGGGTACCGGAACTGCGGCGTCGGACCGAGCGATGCTGGGCAGCACGCCGAGCAGTGCCTCGGACAGGGTCTGGGTCATTCCGGACCCCGCGGACCCGACGTAACGCAACTGCCCGTCCTGCGCCTCGGCGACGACGAGGGCACCCACTCTGCTACGTCCGCCCGACTCCGGCCGCCAGCCGATCACGACAGCGTCGGTCTCCGTGCGATGAACGGCCTTGATCCAGTCACGGCTGCGGATACCTGGCTGATACGGCGAGACTCGGCGTTTGGCCACGACGCCCTCGACCCCTTGAGCTGCAGTGGCCTGCCACAGTGCCGCCCCGTCGTCGAACGAGGGCGATCGGGCCCACCCGGACGTATCGGCGATGAGGTCAGTCAGCGCTGCGCGACGTGCCTCCCAGGGGGTCGCCGTCACATCCGTGCCGTCGACGCGGGTGACGTCGAACACCATGTAGGTCACGGGGTGGGCAGCGATGATGCTGGGCGTCACGCTGGTCCGATGAATCCGGGGAGCGATCGCCTGGAGTTTCGGCGGCACGACGTCGCGGGCGATCAACTCCCCATCGAGCGTCACGTCACGCGCCCCCGCCGCGGTCAGTGAGTCGGCCAACCCCTGCAACTCCGGAAACGCGGCCGTGAGGTCCCGGCCATTACGGCTCGTGAGACGCAGGCCGCCGTCCCGAAGGGTGCAAATCAGGCGAATTCCGTCGAACTTGACCTCAAATGCCCACTCCGGGCCGACGGGCAGGGGGCCGGGGGTGGCGAGCATGGGGCGCACGGCGCAATGCTGTCGTAATGAGAGCGTTGTGGAAAGGTGCCGTGGCATTCGGGCTGGTCAACGTGCCCGTCAAGATGTACGCCGCGACCGAGGATCATGATGTGCGCTTCCATCAGGTCCATGCCGAAGACGGCGGCCGGATCCGGATGAAACGGGAGTGTGAGGTCTGCGGGCGGCAGTTGTCCTACAGCGAGATCGCCAAGGGCTATGAGGACGCGTCGGGTCAGCGAATCATCATGGATCCTGATGAACTCGACGCGGTCGCGACCCCGGGCGGCAAGGACATTGACGTCGTCGAGTTCGTGCCGAGCGAGCAGATCGACCCCATCCTGTTCGACCGTACCTACTATCTGGAGCCCGAGGGTCGCGCCGCGAAGCCCTACGTGTTGCTGCGTGAGGCCCTCGCGTCGACCGACCGAACCGCCCTGGTCAAGGTCGCGATCCGCCAACGCACCCAGTTGGCCTGCCTGCGGGTGCGTGACGGCGTGTTGGTGTTGCAGACCATGAAATGGCCGGACGAAGTGCGCCCGGCGGACTTCGCGTTCCTCGACGACGAGCCCAGCGTCCGACCCCAGGAACTGCAGATGGCCGAGTCGTTGGTCGAGAGCATGTCGGGGGAGTTCGACCCGGCGGAGTACACCGATGAATACCGAACTGCCCTGCTGGCCCTCATCGACAGCAAGCTCGAGGGTGGCGAGGGCATCCCGGCACCAGCCGCCGTGGAGTCGCCGGACACCGGGCAGGTGGTGGATCTGATGGCCGCATTGCGCGAGAGTGTCGCGCGCAGTCAGGCGGCACGGGACGCCGGGGGTGACGACTCGGCCGGGTCCGGTGGCTCCGGTGCCACGGCTCCCCGCCAGCGCACAACGACGAAGAAGGCAGCGCCTGTCAAGAGCGCCGCCAAGGCTCCCGCCAAGAAGGCGCCCGCGAAGAAGACCGCGGCCAAGAAAGCCCCCGCCAAGGCGACAGCGAAGAAGGCCACGGCCAAGAAGAGTCCTGCCAAGAAGGCCACCGCGAGCCGCCGCACTGCCTGACACCCATCACCCTGAGGTGCGTTTCGGTGCCCGGGGCGCCGCTGTCGGCGGTCTACAGTCGGGCCATGGCCACAAGGTCCTCCGCTTCGTCACGCCCCAAGAAGTCCACTGGCTCCAAGGGCGGCACCAGCGCGCGTAAGACCACATCCCCGGCGCCGCCGTCACAGCCATCCGCACTGGCCCGACTGCTGTCGGGAGTGGGGCGCGGCGTTCGCGCCACGTGGCTGGCGTTGGCGCACCTGATCGGCAAACTCGTCCGGTCCGTGGGCAAGGACGAGACGCCGGACCCCACCGTGCTGCGCGACGGGTGGGGCCTGACGGCGATCCTGACCGCCATCGTCGTGGCGACGGTGTCGTGGTTCTCCGCTGATGGGCCAGTCGCCGGCGGCGTCGCATTGCTGACCCAGGGTCTGTTCGGCCTCGCCCACTGGATCCTGCCCGTGGCCCTGCTGTGGTTGGCATGGCGCCTCATGCGCCACCCCGAACAGATGTCGTTCACAGGACGCCTGAGCATCGGCTGGGGTGCCGTGCTCGTGTCCTTCCTGGGCCTGCGTGCTGTGGCCGCGGGATCACCGAGTCCCACCAAAGGGCTCGATGCGATCGGCGAGGCAGGCGGCATCATCGGCTGGGTGGTCACCGCGCCCTTCGTGACCTCAGTCGGCGCTGTTCTCGCAGTGATCCTGATGCTGTTGCTGTTCTTCGTGGGGGTCATGATCCTCACCGCAACGCCGTTCCATCAGATCCCGGATCGGGTCCGGGCTGCCGGAGCCCGAGTTCGAGCAGCCCGCAAGAAGCCGACCGTCGACGGCCCGCTGGAGGGCGACGAGCCGTTCGCGTCGCCGGTGGTGGCTCCTGTGGCCGAGGTCGTACTCGAGGATCCGCCCACCGCCGAGATCGATGTCGACGACATCGCTGCGGTCGGTGCTGAGAGTCGGGCCCCGATCCTGCTGCCCGAGGGGCCACCCACCAAGATCGAGCAACTGCGTCTGACCGACGACGACACCTACGCCCTGCCCGACCCGGACATCCTTGCCGCGGCGCCACCGCAGAAGCGTGCCACGGCCGCCAACGACACGGTCGTGGCCGCATTGACCGAGGTCATGCGGCAGTTCGAGATCGACGCCCGCGTCACCGGATTCCAGCGCGGCCCCACGGTCACGCGCTACGAGATCGAACTCGGTCCATCGGTCAAGGTCGAGCGGGTGACCGCGTTGTCCAAGAACATCGCCTATGCGGTGGCCTCGGCCGACGTTCGGATCCTCAGCCCCATCCCCGGCAAGAGTGCGATCGGAATCGAGATCCCGAACACCGACCGCGAGTGGGTCACCCTGGGTGACTTGCTCCGTTCGTCGGCCGCCACGGGGGACCACCATCCCCTCCTCGTCGGATTGGGCAAGGATGTCGAGGGTCATCACGTATGCGCGAACCTGGCCAAGATGCCCCACCTCCTCGTCGCGGGAGCCACGGGCGCCGGCAAGTCGTCGTGCATCAATGCGTTCATCACGTCCTTGCTCATGCGGGCGACGCCCAGCGAGCTGCGCATGATCCTGATCGACCCCAAACGGGTCGAACTCACCTCGTACGACGGCGTCCCACACCTGATCACGCCGATCATCACGAACCCTCGCAAGGCGGCGGACGCCCTGCAGTGGGTGGTGAAAGAGATGGACCTGCGCTACGACGATCTGTCCCAGTTCGGGTTCCGCCACATCGACGACTTCAACCGGGCGGTCCGATCCGGTGCCCTGCAGCCCAAGCCAGGGACCGATCGGGTGCTGACTCCGTACCCGTACCTGTTGGTGATCGTCGACGAACTCGCTGACCTGATGATGGTCTCTCCGCGCGACGTCGAGGAGTCCATCGTCCGTATCACCCAATTGGCCCGTGCCGCCGGTATCCACCTGGTACTCGCGACGCAGCGACCCAGCGTCGACGTGGTCACGGGACTCATCAAAGCCAACGTCCCCAGTCGCCTGGCGTTCGCGACGTCGAGCCTGGCCGACAGCCGGGTCATCCTGGATCAGCCGGGGGCGGAGAAGCTGGTCGGCCAGGGCGACGGATTGTTCCTGCCCATGGGTGCCAGCAAGTCGGTGCGTATCCAGGGCGCGTTCGTGGCTGAATCAGAGATTCGGGCTGTGGTCGCCCACTGCAAGGACCAGATGCAGCCCCAATACCGCGAGGACGTCACCTCCACGAGCACCCGCAAAGGCGAGGTGGACGAGGAAATCGGCGACGACCTGGATCTGCTGTGCCAGGCGATCGAGTTGGTGGTCGACACCCAGTTGGGATCCACCTCGATGTTGCAACGGCGGTTGCGGGTCGGGTTCGCCAAGGCAGGCCGGTTGATGGACATCATGGAGGTCCGCGGGATCGTGGGCCCATCGGAAGGCTCCAAGGCGCGCGAGGTCCTCGTCAAGCCCGATCAGGTGGGTGCGATCATCGCTGCCCTGCGCGGCGAGTGAGCGGGTGCGTGCGCCTGCCCCGGGGCAATACGCTCATGGGGTGACCTCACCGCGCACCGCCGCCCTGTTGACGTTGGGATGTGCGCGCAACGACGTGGACTCAGACGAACTTGCCGCCACACTCGCCCGAGATGGGGTGACCGTTGTCGGCGAGGACGATCCCGCCGACGTCGTGATTGTGAACACCTGCGGGTTCGTCACCGAGGCCAAGCAGGAATCCATCGACCTGATCCTCAGCTCCGCCTCGCAGGGGCGACCGGTCGTGGCGGTCGGTTGCCTGGCGGAACGCTACGGACGCGACCTGGCGGGGGAGTTGCCCGAGGCCGCCGCCGTGGTCGGGTTCGACGGATACGCGACGCTCGCCGACACCATCGACAAGGTGCTGGCAGGGGAGGAGGTCGAGTCGCACACACCCGTGGACCGGCGCACCCTGCTCCCCCTCTCACCCGTGCAGCGACCGGAGGTGACCACTCCGCCCGGCCATTCTCCGGTGGTTGATCTACCCGGCAGCGCCACGCGCCGTCGGCTACGGTCCGGTCCGGTCGCGCCGCTCAAGATCGCCTCCGGGTGTGACCGCCGCTGCGCGTTCTGCGCGATCCCGCGCTTCCGGGGTGCGTTCGTGTCCCGACGGCCCACGGACATCGTCGCCGAGGCTGCGTGGCTGGTGGGTGACGAGCGGGTCCGGGAGTTGATCCTGGTCAGCGAGAACTCGACGTCCTACGGCAAGGACCTGGGCGATCCGCGACTACTCGAGACGCTTCTGCCCGCATTGGCCCGGATCGCGGACCTGCAGCGCATCCGGGTGTCGTACCTGCAGCCGGCTGAGACCCGCCCCTCCCTGGTCACGGCCATGGCGACCACACCCAAGGTCGCACCGTACTTCGATCTGTCCTTCCAGCACGCAAGTGGCCCCCTGCTGCGCCGCATGCGCCGCTTCGGCGATGCCGAGTCGTTCCTCGCGTTGATCGATTCGGTGCGTGCCCTGGTACCCGAGGCCGGGATCCGCACGAACGTGATCGTCGGGTTCCCCGGTGAGACCGAAGCGGACCTGGCCATCCTGGCCGACTTCCTCGGCGCCGCCGACCTGGATGCTGTCGGTGTCTTCGGCTACTCCGACGAGGACGGCACCGAGGGCGTGGACCTGCCGGACCACCTCGAGCCCGACGAGATCGACGAGCGCGTCAGCCGCATCGGGATGTTGGCCGACACCCTGACGTCAGACCGCGCCAGCCGTCGCATCGGCACCACTGCCCAGGTGCTCGTGGAACAGGTCGACGGGGACGGCGGGTCCGGACACAGTGGGTTCCAGGGTCCGGATGACGGCGAGACCGTCATCACCGACGGGGTCGTCGCGGTGGGGGACCTCGTCGACGTCGAGATCATCGACGCCGTCGGGGTGGACCTGATCGCGAGGTTGCGGTGACTGAGACTTCGGCGGAGCCGTCCAACCTCAATGTGCCCAACGCCCTCACGGGGCTGCGACTGATCCTCGTCCCGGTGTTCGGCTGGCTGCTGCTTGCCCAGGATGGCACCAACCCGACACTGCGGTTCGCGGCTGCAGTGGTCTTCATCTTCGCGTCAGCAACGGACTACGTCGACGGGGCCCTGGCGCGCAAGCACAACTTGGTCACCACGTTCGGCAAGGTCGCCGACCCGATCGCCGACAAGGCCCTCACGGGGGTGGCTCTGATCGGGTTGTCCCTGTTGGGGGAGCTGCCCTGGTGGGTGACCGTTCTGATCATCGGGCGCGAGCTGATCGTGACCGTGCTGCGGTTCGCGGTGATCAAAGACGGGGTGATTCCCGCCAGTCGTGGGGGCAAGGCCAAGACCGTCAGCCAGATGGTGGCGATCACCATGTACATCCTGCCGTTGGCAGGTCCCTGGATCACGGTGCGGACCATCGTCATGGGCATCGCGGTGGTGCTGACGGTCGCCACCGGAATCGACTACGCCGGGCGCGCGCTGGCCGTGCGACGTCGCGGCGACCTGGTCCGCGAGGCCTTCAAGCCGTGATGAGCGGTGCAGCCACGATCACGGCGCTGCGTGAGGCTGGTCTGACCTGCGCGGCGGCGGAGTCCCTCACCGGCGGCATGGTGTGCGCGGCGTTGAGTGAGGTGCCCGGCAGTTCGGCAGTCTTTCGGGGTGGCGCGGTGACCTACACCGTCGCTGCCAAGGAGCGAGTCCTGGGAGTTCCGCCCGCGCTCCTGGCCGAGGTGGGTCCGGTCGACCCGCAGGTGGCGCTGCTCATGGCACGGGGGGTCGCAGACCTGCTGGTCGCTGATGTTGCGGTGGCCACGACAGGGGTTGCCGGTCCCGCACCGCACGGGGGGCACGACCCCGGCGTGGCATTCATCGCCTGGGCAGCACCGCATGAGGCCGGGGTGGTCGAGGTGCACGTCGACGGTGGTCGTGAGAGCGTCAGAACTGTGGTCACACACACCGCGTTGACGGTCATCCAACTGGTGGCCCGCGACGGTGACGTTGATCTCGATCAACTATCAGTACGGGCAAAGCGGGCAGATCGGGAATGAGGGAGGGGCTGCGTCGGTTGAAACTGTGGCGCAAGCAACGAGATCGAAGTGGGAACCCGAACATTGTCGGATCCGCACGGTACCGTCGTCCAACACCCCAGCGGGTGCGTTGCCAGAAGGGAGGTGGGTTTGCATGATCGTTGTCCGCGAGATCATCGGCGCCGAGTTGCGTCGTCGTCGCCAGGACCAGGGCCGGACCCTGCGTGAGGTCTCCGGCGATGCCAAGGTCAGCCTCGGCTACTTGTCCGAAGTGGAACGGGGCCAGAAAGAGGCCTCGTCGGAGTTGTTGTCGGCCATCTGCGGCGCGTTGTCCGCACCACTTTCCGAAGTGCTCGCCGCTGCCAGCAAGGAGGCTGCGCTCCAAGAGGCTCTCGTGGGTCGTCGGTCGCAGGCGGCACACATCCTGGCTGCTTGACGAGTGCCGATGAGCAGAATGTTCCGACTGATCGCAGAACCCACCCCCAGCGATGGTCGCACCGTCCTTGTGCACAGCATGTCGGGGTTCATGGACGCCGGTTCGGCGGCCCAGATCGCGGTCAATCACCTCATCGACACCTGTCAGACGAGACTGATCGGCGAGTTCGACGCTGACTCGATCATCGACTATCGCGCGCGTCGTCCGCGCATGACCTACGAAGTCGATCGTTTCACCGCTGTCGACATGCCCACGGTGCAACTGCACGAGGTCTTCGATGAGCGGGGGACCCGGTTCTTCCTGCTGAGCGGACCTGAGCCGGACTACCGCTGGAACTCCTTCATCGACGAAGTTCTTGAGGTCATCGCCGACCTGGGGGTGGATCTGACCGTGGGCCTCATCGGCATCCCGTGGCCGGCCCCACACACTCGGCCTGTGGGTGTCACTTTCCACGCCACCAAGCCCGAGCTCATCCGCGGTCACCACTCCACCCTGGGGGAACTCGAGATCCCCGGGCACATCGCTGCCCTGTTGGAGTTGCGGTTGGGGCAAGCGGGACAGGACGCGATGGGGCTGGCCGTGCAGGTGCCCCATTACCTGGTCCAGTTCGAATACCCGCGGGCGGCCATCGCCCTACTGCGTGCCCTGTCCGGCGCGGCGGGTCTGGTGCTGCCGACCGACGAACTGGAAGAAGCGGCGGGGCGCGCCGACGCGGAGATCGACCGCCAGACCCACGAGTCCGAGGAGTTCCCCCCACTGCTGACCGCGCTGGAGTTGCAGTACGACGCTGGTGTGGCCGGCGACGCTGATGCCGCAGAAGAGGGGGGTGGTTCGCCCCTGCCGGACGCCGATCAGATCGGCGCCCAGGTGGAGCGTTTCCTGTCCGAGATGGACAGTCACCGTCCTGAGAGCGGTACCTGACTCATCACCGGATGCGCAGGCCACTTGGCGTCGCCACTGCCCCCGCTTCCGTCAGTATCGCGATGTGTGCCGCAGTCGGTGTATCGCCGTTCACCTTCTTGATGGCCAGCGGCCCGAGTCGCCCATCGGCGACGGCCGCGACCAAAGCCGCGGCCGCAAGGTCGAGTCGGGGGTGCTCCCACACCAGCACCGTCGAGCCCCCACGTTCCACGAAGATGACCGGGGCGCCTTCGATCATCACGACACTGGCACCGGCCTTGCGGCCCGGACGGGTCGCCGCCGGAAGCGGCGGCCACGGCAGCGCGGCACCGAAGGGGTTGGCCGTGTCCGCAGCGGCCAGCACGACGCCTGGCCCGGCCTCGGTTGCGGTCCGGATGGCGTCCACGGCCGGACCAAGACCGAACTGCGCGCCACCCAGGCCGTCGACCACGTACCCGCGTCGGCACAGTCCTTTGTCCTCCAACCCCGACAGGGCGCGGTAGACGTCGCCGAACGCGCGGCGTTCACCCGTGACGACTCCGCGGGTGACAAGCCCGTGACGGTGAAGCAGGGTGTCGGCCACCGCCAACGCTCGCTGGGGTGACTCAGTCAGCGGGTTGGGAAGGGCCGACCAGCGACCCGCGGTCCGACCGGGTAGTCGCGCGGTGGATCGTCGCCGACGCACTGCGGATGCGGGGCGGGCACGGGCCTGGCGCACCCGCTGCCGCAGCGGCGTGATCGTGTCGTTGGTGACCATGCCCGACCAGACCAGTCGCCACAGCACCTCTTCGAGTTCAGTCGTCGAACTGACCCCGTCCGAACGCTGCGCCAGTTGGTCGCTGAACCAGCCGCCACCTTGCCGAAGCAGCGTCAGGAGTTCCAGATCCACGGGACGGTCCGGAACTGACCCGAGCGGCAAGAGATCAGGTCCCTGGTCGGCGGGAGCCAGGCAGATCCAGGCATCCGACGGGAGCGGGTCCAGCGCCCACCAGATCACCTCACCACTCGCGGTCAGCTCGTCGAGGAGTCGCGGCTCGTAGTCGCGGACGCGTTGCGGCAGGATCTGGCGTTCGAGTTGGCTGAGGGGCAGCGGGGCGCCCGCCAACTGCTCCACAACCGCCAGCAGACCGTCGCGACCACGGGCGGGGCGCCCCGCGTTCGTCAATCCCTGCCAGCGCACCGGGAAGCTGGCGTACTGGGCCTGCGCCACCGGTTCGACCTCGTTGGCATAGCGGGCGGCCGATGCCCGGCGCAGGTCACGCAGTACCTCGGGATGGACGTACTCGGTGGTGGTTCCGCCCGGGAGGAAAGCGCCGGTGAGCAGCACCCCGCGGCCGCAGAGTTGGTCCAGGGTCAGCCGGACCACCGAACCCCCCAGCGAGAAGTGTTCGGC
>CAZCRC010000011.1:0-8394 GCA_964500995.1 uncultured Actinomycetes bacterium | reverse complement strand
TCAGGACCCTGGGCCACCGGAAGTGGACCGATCTCCCGGATGACGTCGAACGCCTGCTCAGTGCTCGCCGCGGCGCGATCCCCCATCCGCTGTCGCCGCGACACCACTGTGGTCACCGCCTCGGGATGCAGCAGATCGCGCAGATCCGCAGTTCCCAGCAACTCGGTCAACAGGGTGTCGTCGAGGCCCAGGGCCGCCGACTTCCGCTCGGCCAGGGGGGAGTCGCCCTCGTACAGGAACGCGGCGACGTACCCGAACAGCAGCGAGCGGGCGAACGGCGAGGGAGCGTCCGTGCTCACCTCGGTCACCGCCACCGCGCCACTGTCGATGTCGCGCAGCAGTGCCGTCAGCGCGGGTACGTCGTAGACGTCCTGCAGACACTCCCGCACCGTCTCGAGCACGATGGGGAAGTCCGGATAGGACGCTGCCACGGACAGCAGTTGGGCGGATCGTTGCCGCTGCTGCCACAGCGGGGAGCGACGACGCGGATCCCGTCGCGGGAACAGCAGCGCGCGCGCCGCGCATTCCCGAAACCTCGAGGCGAACAGTGCCGAACCGCCGACCAGGCGGGTGAGCTGCGCGGTCACCTCGTCGGGGTCCACGCTGATCAGGTGCGCCAGATCCGGCAGGGAGTCGAGGCTGCCATCGTCGGGAAGCCGCAGGACGATCCCGTCGTCGGCGGCCATGACCTGACCGTCCAGGCCGTACTGGTTCTCGATCCGATCCGCCAGGATCAGCGCCCAGGGCGCGTGTACCCGCGCGCCGAAGGGGGAATGCAGCACGACCCTGCGGTCGCCCAATTCGTCGGTGAACTGCTCGATCGTGATCGCCGTGGCCCCCGGGAGGGTGCCGGTGTCGGCGAGTTGTTCGTCCAGGTAGCCGGCCAGGTTGACTCGGGCGGACTCGTCAAGACATTCGGGCAGTGCTCTGTCGCCACTGGCGTAGCGATCCAGGAAGCGGCCGAGCGCCAACCCCAACGGGAACGGGCGGCCGATCTGGTCGCCGTGCCAGAACGGGAGCTTCGCGGGCTGACCCGGAGCTGGGGTGACCAGGACCCGATCAGTGGTGATGTCCTCGATGCGCCAACTGCTGCTGCCGAGCGCGAACACGTCTCCCACCCGGGATTCGTAGACCATCTCCTCGTCCAGTTCGCCCACCCGCCGGTTCGAGTCGGCTCCCGCGAGGAAGACGCCGAAGTGCCCCCGATCCGGGATCGTTCCGGCGTTCGTGACGGCGAGCCGTTGCGCGCCGGGTCGGGCGCTGATCAGATCAGTCGTGCGATCCCACACGATACGAGGGCGCAGACTCGCGAAGTCCTCTGCCGGGTACCGACCGGCGAGCATGTCGATGACTGCTTCGAAGGCTGATCGGGGCAGTTGCCGGTAGGGACCTGCGCGCCGAACCAGCGCAAAGAGTTCATCGAGGTGCCAGTCGGCCATGGCGGTCATCGCGACCACCTGTTGGGCCAGGACGTCCAGCGGGTGGCGGGGCGGCGCCACCGGCTCGAGGTCCCCGGCGAGCATCGCGTCGACGGTGACCGCTGCCGCCAACAGGTCCCCGCGATGTGTGGGATAGATGACAGCGCGAGACACTGCGCCCACCTGGTGCCCGGCACGTCCGATCCGTTGCAGGCCTGACGAGACCGCCGGTGGGCTTTGGACCTGCACCACCAGGTCCACCGCCCCCATATCGATGCCGAGCTCCAGGCTGCTCGTGGCCACGACAGCGCGCAGCCGCCCGGACTTCAGGTCGTCCTCGATCTCGCGGCGGCGCTCCTTGCTGACACTGCCGTGGTGCGCCCGAGCCAGCAACGCCGGTGCGCCCGACGTCTGCCCCGCCATGGCCATCACCTCGGCGGGTGGTCGCCGGGGCGGATCGAGGTCGGTCGAGGGCCCCGCTGCCGCTGCCAGGTCATCGGCCCACAGTTCATTCAGCCGCGTGGTCAGGCGTTCGGACAGTCGACGCGAGTTGGTGAACACGAGGGTGGCGGACGTGCCCTCGATCTGGTCGACGATGGACCGCTCCACGTGCGGCCACACCGAGGGGGGTGCCGGGGGAGCGTCCGGATCGTCGGTGGGGATGGCCGTGGGTGGGTGCGCCAGGTCGGCCACGGGAACCGTGATGCGCAACTCGAACTGCTTGGCGGAGACCGGGGTCACGGTGCGGACGGGACGGCCGCCGGCGAGGAAGTCCGCCACCACCTCGACGGGCCGCACTGTGGCAGAGCATCCGATGCGCTGCACCGGACGCTCGACGATCTCATCGAGGCGTTCCAGGGACAGGGCAAGGTGTGAGCCCCGCTTGCTGCCCGCAAGGGAATGAACCTCGTCGACGATGACGGTCTCGACCTCGGTCAGGGTGTCCCGGGCCGCGGACGTAAGGATGAGGAACAGGGATTCGGGAGTGGTGATAAGGATGTCCGGCGGGTGGGTGGCCAGTCGACGCCGCTCCGCGGGGGTGGTGTCGCCGGTGCGGACCCCGACGCTGACGGGCGGCAGATCGGGGTCGATCCGCGCGATCCCGGCCAGTGGGCTGCGCAGGTTACGTTCGATGTCCACAGCCAGCGCCTTCAACGGCGACACGTAGACCACGCGGGTTCCGTGCCCCGGACCGGGCGGGTGGCCGACCAGCCGGTCGATGGCGGACAGGAACGCGGCGAGTGTCTTGCCGGAACCGGTGGGGGCGACGACCAGCGTGTGATCCCCGGTCAGGATGGACTCCCAGGCGCCCGCCTGCGCGGGCGTGGGGGCGGGGAAGGACTCGGTGAACCACCTGCGGGTGGCGGCGCAGAACTGCGCCGGAAGCGCGGTCGCGGGGCTATCGGCAGAGCTCGCCGAGTCGCCGGGAGGGGGGGACACCCCACCATCGTGCCGCCACCCCGCGGCGACTGCCAACATCCCAGCAGGGCGTACCAGCCACCTCCGACGGCCGATGACACACTGACGGGGTGCGGCTCACCGAATTCTGGCGACGGATGGATGACGTCTTCGGGCCGACCTACTCCCGTTCCTGGGCGGCCGACTACGCACTCGCCGACCTGTCCGGTCAGACCGTGAACCAGGCGCTGGCGGCGGGAGTTGCGGCCAAAGATGTCTGGCGCGCGGTCTGCGCTCACGTCGACGTGCCGACGCACCTGGTGTGATCGGAACACGCCGCGGCGACACACCGGGCGGAAATCCCCAGCGTTCGAACATATGTTCGCTTACAGTGGCTGCGTGGAACCCCCCCGGCCCGACCCCCGACCGCTGAGTTATCCCCAGGCTGCAGGGTGGGACTGCCGAACTGTCGGACCCTCCTCCTAGGTTCGGAAACGTCAGAAGTCATCGCGAACGAAGGATCAACACATGGCCTCCTCCAGTGAGAAGAAGAGCCCGGTCACCAACGCCGTCGGCAGCGATCGCGCCAAAGCACTGGACAGTGCGCTCGCGCAGATCGAACGACAGTTCGGGCGCGGGGCCATCATGCGCCTCGGTGAGGAGAGTCGCGCGCCGATCGAAGTCATCCCCAGCGGGGCGATCGCACTCGATGTGGCGCTGGGAATTGGTGGCTTCCCGCGCGGCAGGATCGTGGAGATCTACGGTCCGGAGAGCAGCGGCAAGACCAGTCTGGCGCTGCATGCCATCGCCAGCGTCCAGAAGATGGGTGGTATCGCGGCCTTCATCGACGCGGAGCACGCACTGGATCCGCAGTATGCGGGCAACTTGGGCGTCGACCTCGACAGTTTGTATGTCGCGCAGCCGGACACCGGCGAGCAGGCGCTCGAGATCACCGACACCTTGGTGCGGTCCGGAGCCATCGACCTGATCGTCGTGGACTCGGTCGCGGCACTCGTGCCCCGTGCCGAGATCGAGGGCGAGATGGGCGACAGCCACGTCGGTCTGCAGGCGCGGCTGATGAGTCAGGCGCTGCGCAAGATGGCGGGTGCGCTGAGCAACTCGCAGACCACGGCGATCTTCATCAACCAGCTGCGCGAGAAGATCGGGGTGATGTTCGGGAGCCCGGAGACGACCACCGGTGGTCGGGCGCTGAAGTTCTACTCGTCGGTGCGCTTGGATGTGCGTCGGATCGAGACTCTCAAGGGTGGGACCGAGGCGGTCGGTAACCGGGTGCGGGTCAAGGTTGTCAAGAACAAGGTCGCCCCCCCGTTCAAGCAGGCGGAGTTCGACATCTTGTACGGCGAGGGCATCTCCCGCGAGGGCAGTCTGCTGGATCTGGGCGTCGACCAGAGCATCGTGCGTAAGTCGGGGGCCTGGTACACGTACGAGGGCGATCAACTCGGCCAGGGCAAGGAGAACTCGCGGGCGTTCCTGCGGGACAACCCGGATCTGGCCGATGAGATCGAGAAGCGGATCAAGGAAGCCATGGGCATCATTCCTCGTGTCGATGATCCCGCGGAACCAGTGGACGTCACCGAAGGCAAAGGTCGGGGCAAAGTGGACGAACTGATCCCGCCGACGCCGATCGACCTCTGATCCGGGGGTCGACCATGGCCGAGACGGTGCCTCCGGCTGATCCAGAGGCGGTGGCACGAGCGGTTGTGTTGCGGCGACTCACCCTGGCGCCGCGGACGCGAGCGGAACTGCAGCGGTCGCTGCGGGATCGACTGGTGCCCGACGATGTCGCGGCCACGGTGCTGGACCGCTTCACCGAGTTGGGTCTCATCGACGACGTCCAATACGCGGAGTCGTTCACCGAAAGCCGCAGGCGACGTGGTGGGTGGAGTCGGCGTGCGATTGCAGCCAAACTCTCGCAACGGGGGGTCCCGCGGGACGTGGCCACGGAAGCGTTGGCTCAGGTCAGCGGCGACGATGAGGTGCAGACGGCGCTGGACCTTGCCCGACGGCGCTGGTCGCGCAGTCCCGGCATTGACCCCGCCGTGAGACGCCGACGAATGGCCGGCATGCTGGCGCGACGGGGCTACTCGGCGTCGATCGTGAGCCACGTGCTGACCGAGCTCGAGGAGTCTGGCGAGAGCGGCGAGGACGTGGATGGTTGCTGACTCCGGGTGGCAGCCGTTGTTGTGGTCGGGTGAGACCGGCGCCGATGGCTTCGCGCCGTGGCCACAGGACGCTCGGCGCTACTTGCCGCAGGGGGCGTGGGTCGATCATGTCCCGGGTTGGTACCGGGATGCGGATGAACTCTTCTCGATTCTGCGGAGGGACATCGACTGGCGGGCGGACCGTCGGCAGATGTTCGACCGGGAACTGCCGGTGCCGCGGCTCACCGCGTGGTTCTCCCAGTGCTCGATGTCAGGTGTCCCCAGCCTGGAGCGTTGTCGTGACGAGCTGAATTCACGCTATGACCCCGGTGATGATCCGCTGGTGTCTGCGGGACTGTGCCTGTACCGGGATGGCAGGGATTCCGTTGCCTGGCACGGTGACCGCATCGGCCGGGGGAGGCACAGCGACACGGTCGTTGCGGTCCTCTCGTTGGGCAGTGCGCGCCAGTTCCAGCTGCGACCCCGTGGCGGGGGAACTGCGATCCGGTACACCGTCGGACACGGTGACCTGCTCGTGATGGGGGGCGCGTGCCAGCGCACCTGGGACCATGCCGTGCCCAAGACCCGGCAGTTCGCCGGGCCCCGGGTCAGTGTCCAGTTCCGCCCCACAGGGGTGGCATGAGGCCCTCCTTCCAGAGCAGGTTCTGCAGCGTCCAGGTTTCCCGGTAGACCACCCAGCGCCCCATGTCGTCGGCAAGGTCCGGGTGCGCCTCCAAGATGGCATCCTGCTGCCCTGGCTCCAGAACGTGGAGAGCGGCGGCGGTGTCGATCGCGGGGTCACCCAGGATCGCGCCATCCCAATCCACGATGCCGGACAGGGTCCCATCGTCGGCAACCATGATGTTGTCGCTTGCCAGATCGCCGTGAACGATCCGAAGGGGTGCGACGGCAGCAACCGCGGCGGCGGCGTGAGCACCCGCCAACAGTGACGCCACCTGCTCGGCGGGGAGCAGGGCTGCGCGTGCCTGCGCTGTCGCTGCGAAACCCGACCACATCTGTGCCCACCCCACTTGCGGGAAGGGCCAATCTGCCTCTGATGTCGCGCGAAGCCGGAGCAGTGCGGCCAGGATCGCACGGTCCACCGGGCGTCCGGCCGCCCGTGCCCGCAGCAGTGAGGTGCCCGCGATCCGACTCAAGGTGAGATGGCATTCGCCAGGCTGCCCGGGGACCACCGCGAGGACGCGGGGTGCGCCCCACGGCGCGGCGCGTTCGATTCGTTCGGCCATCTCCGTGATGCGGGCACAGTCCTGGGGATGGCGCGGAAATCGCCACACCTGGGAGTCGCCCACCAGAACCAGATGCTGCGCCCCATCGATCGCAGCCACGGGCGTGTCGGCGCAGACCTCGATGTGCGCCCGACATCGATCGGCGAACGTCGTCATGTGTCAGCCCCTCGTCAGCACACCTCATCCTGACGCATCCACCAGTGGATCAGCGGGTTGTGCGGGAGATGCTCGGGGAGCACCCGAAGTGAAGCGGCGTCGCCCGCTAGGGTGACGAAGTGCACGTGTACCTGATGCGCCACGGGCAAAGTCACGTCAACCTCACGGACCTGACTGCCACCCACCGCGATGACCCGCTGACCGATACCGGTCGTGCTCAGGCGGACTATGCTGCGCGGTGGGCTGCGGACCACATCCGACCCACTCAGATCTACGCGAGCACCGTCGCACGGGCGGCGGAGACCGCTGCCACGGTGGCGGCTGCTTGTGGTGTCCCCGTGCAGTCCGATGACCGGCTGCGCGAGATCGGCACTGCCCGCCCGGATGGCAGTGCGATCGCCGAGGCGGATCTGATGCCCTACGTGCCCGACATGTGGGGAACATTGCGTCCTTACGAGCCCGTGACCGACGGCGGTGAGTCGTGGATGCAGTTCCGCTCCCGGGTCGGTTCCTTCGTGGAGTATCTGGTGCCGGCACGAGATCGGTTCGGCGATCGCGAAGTGGCCGCCGAGATTGAGAACGAGCGTGTCCTGGTGGTCTGTCATGCCGGGGTGATTGAGGCCGTCTTTGAGTACGTGTTCGAGAAAGGTCCCTGGAGTGTGGTGGCCATCCACACTCAGAACACCGGAATCTCTCACCTTCAGTACCGCCCGCTCCCACACCTGCCGGACTGGTGGCTGCATTTCCACAACCGCATCACGCACCTTCCCGAGGACTTGGTGACGTGACCGGCGGCACCTCGAACGGCGCCGACCGAACCGGTCCGGGACCGAGGCAGGCGCACAGCCACGTCAAAGACCTCTCCAAATTCGGAGTCCTGTCACTGGTGGCCGGGATCGTTGTCCTGGGCATGAAGTTGGCGGCATGGAAGGTCACCGGCTCGGTGGGGCTGCTCTCGGATGCCCTGGAGTCCCTGGTGAACATCGCGGCAGCCGCAGTGGCAATCGTTGCCCTGCGGGCGGCCAGCAGGCCCCCGGACGAGGGCCACCAGTTCGGTCACGGCAAGGCGGAGTACTTCTCCGCGCTGGTGGAGGGGGCGATGATCGTCGTCGCAGCGACGATGATCATCATCACTGCGGTCCAACGGTTCTTCGACCCGCAACCGCTGGAAGAGGTCGGTCTGGGACTCGCAATCTCGGTGCTCGCTTCGTTGATCAACGCGATCGTGGCCCTGATCCTGTTCCGGGTCGGTCGCGAGCATGGCTCTGCCGCCCTGATCGCTGACGGCCATCACCTGCTCACCGATCTGTGGACGACCGGTGGGGTGCTGATCGCGGTGGTCCTGGTGGCCGTCACCGGCTGGATCCGACTGGACCCGATCATCGCCTTGGCGGTCGCGATCAACATCATCGTGGTCGGCGTCAATCTGCTGCGGGGGTCGACCTCTGGATTGATGGACGCCGCCCTGCCCGATGACGAGGTCGAGTCGATCCGCGCGGTCCTGCGCTCGTACCAAGCCGACACTGTGGTCATCCACGGTCTCCAGACGCGCCGTGCGGGCCGACAGCGGTTCGTCTCGATGCACGTCCTGGTGCCGGGTGATTGGAGCGTGGCCGCGGGACACGACCTGTGCGAAGCGATCGAGACCGAGGTGGAGAGCGTCCTGCCCGGGTCGAACTGCATCACCCATCTGGAGCCGCTCGAGGACCCCCGCGCCTGGGAAGATCTGCATGAAGGGCATCAGGATGTCTGATCGATTGACCCGTGCTGACGAGGCCGAGTGGTACCGCACGGCGGTGATCTACCAAGTGCACGTCCGGTCGTTCGCGGACGCGTCCGCCGACGGCATCGGTGACTTCCGGGGCCTCACCGCTCACCTTGATCACATCCAAGACCTCGGCGCGACTGCGGTCTGGCTGCTCCCGTTCTATCCGTCGCCGCTGCGCGATGGTGGATATGACATTGCCGATTACACCGACGTGAACCCGGACTACGGCACCATGCGGGACTTCA
>CAZCRC010000010.1:0-18150 GCA_964500995.1 uncultured Actinomycetes bacterium | reverse complement strand
TTCGTCCGCGTTTGCGGTGCTCGTCGCGCGATCACGGTGGCGCATCACTAGCGTTGCATCACCACGCCGTACGGAGGTTTCCCATGCTCGACACCAACTTCATCATGATGGGCGGGATATTCGTTGCCTTGATCTGCGCTGCGATCAGTTATGTCATTGCCGACCGCAATGGCATGAGCAAGGTCCTGTGGACCATCCTGGGGTTCATCTTCGGCATCTTCGGACTGCTGGCAACATTCCTGGTCGCATTCTCCAAGAACAAGGACTCAAAGACTGCCTAGACGGGTTGCCCAGATAGTCGGATTCAGTCCGACCTGGCCTCACGGCTGGGCTGCACCCGTTTCGGCTCCCCCGGCATTTTCGGGTATTCCGGTGGGTAGGGCAGATCTCCCAGACCCCGCTCCCGCTCGTCGCGGGCGTACAACTCCAACGCCGGTGTCAGGTCGTGGGCAATCGCGTCGATGTCGGCCCACGGATCGGCTGCGACGGCTCGCGGCGGCACGGTCAGCACCGTGAAGTCGCCCGGCCGGCAGTTCTCCAACTCGTCCCATGTCACAGGGGTCGACACCGTCGCCGCGGGACGTGCTCTGACTGACCACGCCGCGGCGATCGTACGGTCGCGGGAGTTCTGGTTGTAGTCGACGAACACGGTCTCGCCGCGTTCCTCCTTCCACCAGGCCGTGGTCACCCTTCCCGGCATCCGCCGCTCGAGCTCCCGCCCGATCGCGATGGCGGCGTGCCGTACATCGGTGAATGTCCAGCGACGCTCGATGCGCACGTAGACGTGCACGCCACGCCCACCGCTGGTCTTGGGGAACGACACCCAGCCCCACTCGTTCGCCATGAAGTCACGGGCGACGATCGCGGCGGCCACCGCATCCTCGAAGTCCGTACCGGGCTGCGGATCGAAGTCCAGGCGCAGTTCATCGGGGGTATCCGGATCGTCGGCGCGCACCGGCCACGGATGCATCGTGATCGTTCCCAGCGTGGCCAGCCACACCAGCACTGCGGGCTCCGTGGGACAGACCTCGTCGGCGGTGCGGCCACTGGGGAAGGAGATCCGACAGGTTCGAACGTAGTCGGGGGCACCTTGGGGAACCCGCTTCTGATAGAACGCTGCCCCCTTGGTTCCGTCGCGCTGCGTCAACGTCACCCCCGGCACCACGCCAGTCGGCCACCGCTCCAGGGTCGTCGGGCGGTCTCGGATCTGGCGCAGCATCACCTCGCTCACGTCGCGGTAGTAGGTCACCACATCGAGCTTGGTCAGGCCCAGATCCGGGAAGTAGGGGCGTTCCGGATTGCTGCACCGCACGATCCGGTCGCCCACCGGCACCTCGACCGCATCGCCCCATTTCGTCGCCATCCTGCGACCGTAGCGCGCCAGACCTACCCTGTTCTCATGTCCGCTGCAGTCTCTGCCACCACACCGTCCGGCGATGAGTACCCGACCGTACTGTCGGAGGAGGAGTGGCGCCAGCGGCTCAATGACGCCGAGTACCGCGTCCTGCGGCAGGGCGGCACCGAAGCCCCCTTCACCGGCGAGTACACCGACGACCACACCGAAGGGGTCTACACCTGCCGGGCGTGCGACGCCGAGTTGTTCCGTTCCGACGCGAAGTTCGACAGTCACTGCGGCTGGCCGAGCTTCTTCACCCCACTCGCAGGCGACGCGATCATCGAGATCGAGGACAACTCGCTGGGTATGAAGCGCACTGAGGTGCGCTGCGCGTCCTGCGGGTCGCACCTGGGGCACGTGTTCGCCGGCGAGGGCTACGGCACCCCCACCGACCTGCGGTACTGCATCAACTCGATCTCGCTGCGTCGCTCCTGAGTTGCGGGCACTCAGGCCCAGGATCGCGTCAGCCCGCGCTGATGGCGGCGACGCCGACGAGCGCGACAGCGACGCCGACGTATTGCGCTGGGGCCAGTCGCTCCCGCAGCACCAGCCACGCCAGCACCACCGTCACCACGGGGTAGAGCGATCCCAGGACGGACACGATTGCCAGCAGTCCCATCGTGGTCGCGATCGCGAAGACCAGGTTCGCGACGATGTCGAAGGTGCCGATGGCAACCAGCCATCCGATGTCGTTGCGCTGAAGATCCCCCACGCCTCGCGCCACCACGGCCATGATGATCACGACGATCGTTGTGGTGGTTCGCTGGGCGGTCATCGTCATGATGGCGCTCTCCTGTGAGCCCCTGGCAACGAACACCAGGAAGAGCCCGAAGAACAACGCCGCCAGGGCGGCCAACAGCACCGGCCGGGCCCCCGTGGCGCCGGAGATCTCGGGTCCGCTCGCGAGCACCACCCCGACGATGGCCAGCACAATGCCGACGTACTGAAGCCCGGTGGGCAACTCCCCCGCAATCAGTCCCGCCGCCAACGGCACCAGCACCCCCAACGCCGCGATCGGGGACACGACCCCCATCCGACCGCTGGCCAACGCGGTGTAGAACGACAGCAGCCCGAGGAATCCGGCGGCGCTGGCACCGATGGCCCACCCCAGATAGCCCGCGGGATCCGCCCCCCACGAACCCGTTGCCGTGGCGATAACGACCATGACCACAAACCCGACGACCTGGGAGCCACCCAGTACCGCGACGGCTGAGCGACGCCGGGACAGGTACCCGGCCATGAAGTCGCCCGTACCCCACAACAGACTGCTGAGGAGGGCGAGAAGCGCGGCCACGATCAGCCGAGATCGGCGATGAGCGCTGCCGGCTGCCGACGACGGCCGGTGTAGAAGGGAATCTCCTCGCGCACGTGCATTCGCGCGCCGGATCCCCGCAGCGTGCGCATGAGGTCGACGATCCGGTGCAACTCGTCTGCCTCGAACGCCAAGATCCACTCGTAGTCACCCAGCGCGAACGAGGCGACCGTGTTGGCGCGCACATCCGGGTACTCCCGACCCATCTGGCCGTGTTCGACGAGTAGTGCCCGGCGTTCCGCTTCGGGCAGCAGGTACCACTCGTAGGACCGCACGAACGGATAGACGCACAGGTAGTCCCGGGCGTCCTCGCCTGCCAGGAAGGCGGGCACGTGGGAGCGGTTGAACTCGGCGGGGCGATGAAGCGCCATCTGGGACCACACCGGAGTCAGGCCTCGCCCCACCTCGGTGCGACCGAAGGCGTGGTAGGCCTGCTGCAGGTCGTCGCTGTCGGGTGCGTGCGACCAGATCATGACGTCCGCATCGGCGCGCAACCCCGACACGTCGTACCAACCGCGCACGGTGACGCCATCCCAGGCGGCGACCGCCTCTTTCGCAGCGACATCACTGGATGCCAGCGGTTGAGTCGCCTTGAAGACACTGATCATCATGTAGGCGATCGAGTCATTGATGTTGCGGACCGCTTGCGCCTTACTCACGGCTTCGGTCATGCCTGCCCCGCTTGGGCCGACGCCTGCTCCACGCGCTCTAAGACACTCCGGGCAGCAGTGCGGGCGGAGCCGATGACGGCCGCCACACCCACGCCGTCGAACGCAGCGCCACAGATCTCGAGACCTTCGATCCCGGCCACGACCGAGCGAATGCGCTCCACGCGCCGGACGTGACCGGTGGCGTACTGCGGAATCGCGTCACGCCATCGGGTGATGAGCTGGTCCACGGGTGCCGCGCTGATGCCCACCGCCTCGGCGAGCTCGTTGTGGACGTCACCGACCAACTCGGCGTCATCTCGATCGATGGACTGTTCCTCACCCATGCGTCCGACGGACGCGCGGATCAGCACCAACCCATCGTCGCCCCGGCGCCGGGTCCCCGCGGCTCGGGCGATCCAGTCCCACTTGCTGGTGGCGTAGTTCGCGGCCTTGATCGTGCGTCCCTCGCTGGGCGGCACCAGGAAGCCGGACCCAGACATGGGCGCGACCGCGTCGGCGGGGTACGCGAGCGTGACGACCGCCATGCTGGACATATCGATCAGACCGAGGTCGTTGGCCGCCGGGGGGCAGATGTGCGAGAGCAACTCAGAGGCGTGCGGCGGCGGCACGGCCAGGATGACCTCTTCGGCCTCGATGACGTCCTGCCGGTCGACCGGGTTGACGATGACGCGCCAGCAGTCGTCGACGCGGTGGATTGAGCGAACCCGGGAGTCGGTCCGGACCTGCGCGCCCATGGCGACCAGGTCGGCGGCCACTGCCTGAGGCAATCGGCCCACCCCGCCGCGGATGCCCGCGAAGATCGGTCCACGGCGAGCACCCGCCTGGCGGCCCCCACCCCGTGAGGTGCGCTGGGCGGCACGCAGCAACGACGACTCACCCTTGAGTTCGCGGAACAGCATGGGCACGGTGGCCTCGAGGGACAACGCATCGGCGCGCCCGGCGTAGACACCGCCCAGGAGCGGTTCCACCAAGGTGTCCACGACCTCGCGCCCCAACCGGGATTCGACGAACGCACCCACCGACACGTCGTTGTCGAACCGCGTGGCGGATCGGCCGAACTCCAGCGGCAGCGTGAAGAGGGTTCGTTTGCTCAGGACCTGGGCAGCCGCAAGCGCGCGCAGGTCGGTGGGTACGCCCATGACAGTCGGTGGCATCCGGCGTAGGCGCTCGCGCAGCCACAGCGAAGCGCCGAACACCTCGGGGTGCACGATGTCGCGGTCCAGTCCGACCGCCCGAGCCAGGCTGACCGCTTCGGGCCGCGTGGACTGCATGGCTTCGGCGCCCGCGTCAACGGTGACTCCAGCGATGGTCGCGGTGGTCAGTTTGCCGCCGACGTCCGGACCCGCCTCGAGCACAATGACGTCAACGTCGCCGCCACCCTGTGACGCGACAAAGTGCGCTGCGGACAGCCCGGCGATGCCCCCGCCGATGACCACAACTCGGCGTCTCGGGCGCCTCGGCTGCGGTACCACCCGAAGGGCCGGGCGACCTGGTCGCGCGGCCACGTCACTGTCCGTGGGGCTGATGCTCATGATCCAACCATCCCACTGTCAGGTTGAGTTTTCGACACGTCCTGTTCACGCAGTCTCATGCCTTCGGTGTGGATCCACCCGACCAGCTCCGTGAGGACGCCGGGATCGGACTGCGGCAAGACCCCGTGGCCAAGGTTGAAGATGTGGCCCCGCGCGGCGGCTCCCTGGCGGATGATGCCTGCGGCGCGATCGCGGACGACCGGCCACGAAGCCAGCACGGCGGCCGGGTCCAGGTTGCCCTGCACGCTATGTCCCGGCCCAATGCGCTGGATCCCGTCAGCAAGGTCCACGCGGAAGTCGACGCCGACGACGTCACACTCCGGCAGCGCCATGCTGCCGAGCAACTCCCCGGTGACGACACCGAAGTGAATCCGGGGCACCGGCAGGTCCGCGATGTGACTGAGCAGTCGTTGGGTGTAGGGCCGCACCGACTGCTCGTAGTCCAGGCGGTTCAGGGTCCCCGCCCACGAGTCGAAGACCTGGATCGCACTGGCCCCGGCCAGAACCTGGCGCCGCAGGAACTCACCACACAGGTCGGCCACTCGGCTCAGCAGCGCATCCCACAGTTCCGGGTTGCCCCACATCAACGCCTTGGTCACCGCGTGCTCACGACTCGGACCGCCCTCGACCAGGTAGGACGCCACGGTGAACGGCGCACCGCAGAATCCGATGAGCGGTGTCTGGCCCAGTTCCGATACCAGGTTCGTCACGGCCGTCTCGATCGCGGCGGTGTCCCCCAAGTCACCGATTGCCTGCACACCGGCCAGGTCGCGGACTGGCTCGGCCATGACGGGACCGACCCCGGGCTCGATTGTCACCGCCACATCAGCGGCACGCAGTGGCACAACGATGTCGCTGAACAGGATCGCGGCGTCGACGCCATGGCGGCGCACCGGCTGCAGGGTGATCTCGGTGACCATGTCCGCGTCGAAGCACGCATCCAACATGGCACCGCCAGCGCGCAACTCGCGGTACTCCGGCAGCGAGCGCCCCGCTTGGCGCATGAACCACACCGGCACCCGATCCGCGGGTTCCCCACGGGCGGCTTGCAGGAATGACGAGCCACTGGTGGCACCGGTGACGAGTGGATGGTCGGCAGTCAGTGATGAGGAAGACACGATGAGCCGCATCCTGTCATGGTGCCGGTGGTGGCGCACCAACGCGGCTAGCCTGCCAGTGATGCGCCCCGCTGATCATGCCGTCGACCCTCCCGCTGGGTTCCGACGTGCGCTCGCCGAACTGCGGACCCTGGTGCCACGCTCCGAGATCGAGCTGCTCGAGGCCCCGGCGCCCCAGCGGCTGGCGCCCTACGCCATCGCGCTCACCGCTGACGTGATCGTCGACGACGAGGACCGGGGCACGGGACGGCTGGTCCTGCTCCACGACCCCGACGGCCAGGACGCCTGGGAGGGCGCGTGGCGGGTCGTCGTGTTCGCCAAGGCGACGCTGGAGCCCGAGATGGCCGGTGATGAGATGCTCAGCGACGTCGGTTGGGCCTTCCTGAACGAGGCGCTTGCCGATTCCGGTGCCCGGCTGACCGCGTTCGGAGGCACCGTCACCACGACCCACAGCCAGCCCTACGGTGCGATGGCCAGCCGGGAACCGTCCGTCGAGCTGGAACTGCGCGCATCGTGGACCCCGACCGACGACGAGATCGCGCCCCACGCCGTCGCATGGCTGACCTTGCTCGGCCAGATGGCCGGCCTGGAGCCGATCCCGCCGGGTGTCTCGCAACTGCGTCGCTGAACGTCACCGGCGACCGCTGAGCGGAGCAGGTTCAAGCAAAACAGGAAACAGACCGATTCCTTGGGCATGGTGGACCCACAGGAGGCGGCGTGACTTCAATGACTGTGAGCACCGTGCGGCGGCCCATGCCTCGGCTGTCCGCACTACTGGTGACCGCGGACGGCGAGCACCGCCGCAAGTGGTCCGGTCCGCTGCGCAGCGTCGGGATCGGCCGCGTCTTTGAGGCTATCGGTCCCGCCGATGCCGTCAACCGGGGCCGGCAGGCCACCGATCACGGCGTCTGCGTTGTCGAGGCCGCACCCCAGGAGGGGGCCATCCTGCAGGTCATCCGGGAGTTGCGGCGCCAGGGCTGGCAACGCTTGGTCCTGGTCAGCCCCCGGGGGGACGACAACACCGTTCGACTGGCGCTCGCGGCCAAGATTCGCAGTTTTGTGGTGTCCCGCGATGCGCGCACCCCCGTGGCTGCACCAGGTGGTGGCCGCCGCGCGGACACGCGAGTCGGTGGTCGGGCGGACTTGTCCGACCGCGAGGTCCAGGTGGTGCAGTTCGTCGCCAACGGCCACACCAATCGCGAGATCGGTGAGCAACTGAATCTGTCGGCGCTCACGGTCAAGAGCCACCTGTCCCGCATCGGACGCAAGTTGGGCACAGGCGATCGTGCTCAGATGGTGGCCATCTGCATGCGGTCCGGCCAAGTCAGCTGAGTCCCAGCTCCGCGCTACCGCTTATCCTTCGGGTGTTGTGAATCAGACCCCCGCGCCCGCTGAGCCCACCGAGGACTCCCCGCCACCGCTCCCGGTCCTGCGGGAGCCAGCCGATGGTGTCCCCGATGTCGTCGCCACCCCGACCGCGCTGGAGCAGGCAGCAGCAGCGATCGCGGCCGGTTCGGGTCCCGTGGCCATCGACGCGGAACGGGCGTCCGGCCATCGGTACGGGCAGCGGGCCTTCTTGGTCCAACTGCGCCGCACGGGATCCGGTACTTCACTGGTGGATCCCGCGGCACTGTCGGATCTGCAACCACTGGCCCGCGCGCTGTCCGGGACTGAGTGGATCCTGCACGCCTCGACCCAGGACCTGCCGTGCCTGGCGGAGTTGGGTCTGCGACCCGACGCCCTGTTCGACACCGAGCTTGCCGCCCGGCTGTTGGGAATGCCGCGGGTAGGTCTGGCCGGCCTGACCGAGGACCTTCTCGGAGTCGGCCTCGCCAAAGGGCATGGCGCGGCGGACTGGTCCAAACGCCCGCTGCCCGCCGAATGGCTCACCTATGCGGCACTGGACGTCGAACTGCTGATTCCGATGCGGGAACTGCTGTGGCAGCGCCTGGACGAGGCGGGCCGCCGGGACTGGGCCGAAGAGGAGTTCCGCTACCTGACCACCTGGGAGCCGAAACTGCGACCCGATCCGTGGCGTCGGACGTCGGGCGTGACCAAGGTCGGTGACCCCCGCAGCCTGGCGGTGGTCCGAGAACTGTGGCAGACGAGGGAACGACTGGCGCAGGGTGCCGATCAGCCACCCGGTCGAATCATGAAGGACGCCACCCTGGTAGCCATCGTCAAGGCCGCTCCGCGCAGTGAGCGGGAGTTGGCCGAGCTCCCTGACATGCGGCCCCAACGCCGCCGCGTGCATCACTGGTGGCGGGCTATCGAGTCAGCGCTGGCCCTTCCTGAGGCCGACCTGCCGCCGCGCCACGTCGACGATGGCCCCCCGCCGCAGCGGGCGTGGGAACGTCGCAATCCGGTGGCTGCGGCGCGACTCACCGCCGTCCGCGGCGCCTTGACGCAGCGAGCCGAAGAACTGGGGATTCCCACCGAGATTCTGATCTCACCCGACCCCGTCCGGAGCCTGGTGTGGGAGTCCGAGGGGCCGGTGAGTGAGGCAGACGTCCGAACCCAGCTCGCCGCTCAGGGCGTGCGGACCTGGCAGGTGGACCTCGTCGCCGAGCTGATCGCCGCGCACCTCACCTGACCGAACGTGACCGACGACACATCCCGGGCCGGTGGCCCCAAGGTTACTCACGAGTAATATTCACAGATACGCCGCGTCCTAAGGGCGCCTGCCACCGGGAGCACCAGTGAGCCGAAACGTCCGCACCGTTGTGTTCGTCGACGGGGTCCGCACTCCGTTCGGAAAGGCCGGGAAGAAGGGGATCTTCGCCGAGACCCGCGCTGACGACCTGGTCGTCAACGTGTTCCGCGAACTGGTCCGCCGGAACGAGAACCTGCCGTTGGAGCGCATCGACGACGTCGCGGTCGCGGCCACCACCCAGGTGGGCGATCAGGGACTGACGATCGGACGATCTGCGGGCCTCTTGGCCGGATTCCCCCGCACCGTCCCCGGCTACAGCATCGACCGCATGTGCGCCGGCGCCATGACCTCGGTCACCACGTTGTCCGGCCCCATCATGGCCGGCATGTACGACGTCGCCGTGGCCGGTGGGGTCGAGCACATGGGACGCCACCCCATGGGCGAGGGCGTCGATCCGAACCCCCGCTTCCTATCCGAGAAGATCGTCGATCCCGAAGCTCTGCTGATGGGCAAGACCGCCGAGAACCTGCACGACCGGTTCCCGCACCTGACCAAGGAGCGAGTCGACGCCTACGCCGTCGCTTCGCAGCAGAAGACGGCCAAGGCGTATGCCGATGGCAAGATCCAGCCGAACCTGGTGCCAGTGGCGACCCGGTCTGCCGAGAAGGGCTTCGGCCTGGCGACCGTTGACGAACCGCCCCGACCCGGCACCACGATGGAGAGCCTCGCTGCCCTCAAGACACCGTTCCGAGCCCACGGCCGTGTCACCGCCGGCAACGCCGCCGGACTCAACGACGGTGCCACAGGAGCGATCCTCGCGGCTGAGGAGGTCGCCGCAGAGCTCGGGCTGACCGCCAAGATGAAGTTGGTGTCCTTCGCCTTCGCGGGTGTGGACCCCGAGGTGATGGGGATCGGACCCGTGCCGTCGACCGAGAAGGCCCTCGCCAAGGCCGGTCTGAGTATCACCGACATCGGCCTGTTCGAGGTCAACGAAGCGTTCGCCGTCCAGGTCCTTGCCTTCCTGGATCACTTCGGGATCGCCGACGACGACCCCCGAGTCAATCCGTACGGTGGCGCGATCGCCGTCGGGCACCCCCTGGCGTCGAGCGGCATCCGTTTGATGACGTACCTGGCGGACGAGTTCAGCGAGCACCCCGAAGTCCGCTACGGGCTGACCACCATGTGCATCGGGCTCGGCATGGGCGGAACCGTCATCTGGGAGAACCCGAACTTCGACGGAAAGAAGGCCTGAGCCATGACCGACGTGCCCACGAGCGTGACGACGAGCATCCCGACCACCCTGGCCGACCTGGCCATCGACGAGTCACTGCTCGGCGACGAGGTCGTGACTCATGCAAAGTTCCAGGCGGTCCAGTCCCCCATCGGTGATCTCACGTTCGGCCTGATCACCTTGGACAACGGCTTCGATCACACGAAGCCCAACACCTTCGGGCCCAAGGGTCTGCTGGAACTCAACGCCGCTTTGGACGAGGCTGCGGCGTCGGACATCGACGCACTGGCGATCGTCGGCAAGCCATTCATCTTCGCCGTCGGCGCGGATCTGACCGGCGTCCCGCTGATCACCTCGCGTGAAATGGCCCTCGGTATCGCCAAGTTGGGCCACAAGGTCCTCGGGCGACTCACCGACTTCACGGTGCCCACGTTCGCTTTGGTCAATGGTGCCGCCATGGGTGGGGGGCTGGAGTTGGCGCTCCACTGCAACTACCGCACCATCAGTTCCGGCGCAGCGGCGATCGCCCTTCCGGAGTGCTTCCTCGGCCTTGTCCCCGGCTGGGGAGGCGCCTGGCTGTTGCCCAACCTGATCGGCCCCGAGAAGGCGCTGCAGGTCATCGTGACGAACCCGCTGGCCCAGAACCGGATGCTCAAGCCCAAGCAGGTCCTGGATCTGGGGATCGCCGACGCCATGTTCGCACCGGCCGACTTCATCGAGCAGTCCCTGGCATGGGCCGCGCGGGTCGTCTCGGGTGAGACGACGGTCACCCGGCCCGAAATCGCCCGAGACGAGAGGTGGGACCAGGCCGTCGACGCCGTGCGGTTCGGACTCGACGCGCAACTGCACGGAGCCGCACCGGCACCGGTTCGCGCGCTGGACCTGGTGGCTGCGGCCAAGACCACCGATGCCGCCACCGGATTCGCCGCAGAGGACGAGGCCCTCGCCGACCTGATCATGAGCGATCAGTTGCGTGCGGGACTGTACTCCTTCGACCTGGTCCAGAAGCGTGCCAAGCGACCCGTGGGCGCACCGGACAAGGGCCTGGCCCGACCCGTCACCAAGGTCGGCGTCGTCGGTGCCGGCTTGATGGCCAGCCAGATGTGCATGCTCTTCGTCCAACGCCTTCAGGTCCCCGTGGTGATGACCGACCTGGACCAGGAACGGGTGGACAAGGGCGTTGCGTACGTCCATGGCGAGATCGACAAACTTCAGGCCAAGGGCCGCATCAATCAGGACAAGGCCAACCGGTTCAAGGCGCTGGTCACCGGCGCGACCGACAAGTCGGCCTTCGCCGATGCGGACTTCGTGATCGAGGCCGTCTTCGAGGACCTCAAGGTCAAGCAGCAGGTGTTCGCTGAGTGCGAGGCCGTGGTGTCGGACACCTGCGTCCTGGCCACCAACACGTCGTCGCTGTCGGTCACCCAGATGGCTGCCGACCTGAAGCACCCCGAGCGGGTCGTCGGTTTCCACTTCTTCAACCCGGTGGCAGTCATGCCCCTGCTCGAGATCGTTCGAGCGGAGGAGACCGACGACGCCGCACTGGCCACCGCGTTCGCGGTGGGCAAGCAGTTGAAGAAGTCGTGTGTGCTCGTCAAGGACGCTCCCGCGTTCGTGGTGAATCGACTACTCACTCGCTTCTTGGGCGAAGTGACCCGCAGCGTGGACGAAGGCACCCCCTTCGAGGTCGCGGATTCGGCGCTGGACCCACTGGGCCTGCCGATGTCACCGTTCGTCCTGCTGCAGTTGGTCGGGCCCGCAGTCGCCTTCCATGTCTCCGAAACCATGCACGACGCCTACCCGGATCGCTTCTACGTCTCGGACAACCTCCGCCGTGGGGTCGAGGCGGGAATCACCGGCATCTGGGACTTCGACTCATCCGGCAACCGCACCGTCAACCCGAAGGTTGCCGAGGCGTTCCAGCAAGGGGATGCCGCACTGACCGGTGACGAAGTCCGTGACCGGGCGTTGACCGCACTGGCCGAAGAGGTGCAACTGATGCTCGATGAGGGCGTCGTGGCCGAGGTTCAGGACATCGACATGTGCATGATCCTGGGTGCCGGCTGGGGCTTCCACCTCGGCGGAATGAGCCCCTACCTGGATCGCACAGGTGTGTCGGAGAAGGTCAACGGACACCGGTTCCTCCCGGCGGGAGTCGCGTCCGTCCCCCTGTGACCCGGGGTTCGACTCACCGTTCGGTCCGCTCCACCACTTCGACGTCCGAGCCAGGGCGGGGTGCGGGTAGTCCCGGTTCATGGTCAGCCGGTACCTGCGGTCGCCCGAACAGGTAGCCCTGACCCAGGGCACACCCCATGCGGCGCAGGAGTTCGGCCTGCTCGCGGGTCTCGATGCCTTCAGCCACCGTCACCAGGTTGAGGCGGTGGGCGAGGCTGATGATGGTGCCGACGATGTTGCGTGCCTCCGGATCGTCTTCGATCCCACTGACGAACGATCGATCGATCTTCAAGATGTCTGCGTTCAACTGCCGTAGTTGCGCCAGGCTCGAGTATCCGGTCCCGAAGTCGTCCACGGCGAAGCAGATTCCCGCCTCGCGCAACGCCGAGATGTTCGACTGCACCACATCATCGAACTCCAGCAGGTCCGCCTCGGTGACCTCGACGGTCAGCCGGGTCGGATCGAACTGTGCGGCGTGCAGGTGCGCCAGCACGGACAGTGCGAAATCAGGGTCACGTAGATCCTCAGGCTCCGCGTTGACCGACAGTCCGGTGCCTACAGCTGGCCGCCCCGAGGCGTGGTCGCTCAGGGCACGACGCAGGACAAGTTCGTCCATCGTGCTCAACAAACCGGAGTTGCGGGCGACCTCGATAAACTCCCCGGGAACCAGCAGCCGTCCGTCGGCTGCGGGAAGTCGCACCAGGGCCTCGTGACCCTTCACCGAACCATCGGCGAGGTCCACGATGGGCTGGTAGGCCACCACAAAGGACTCTCCCGAGATCGCACGCAGCAGTTCCTTGCGCACATCCAACGCCGCCTGCTCCTGATCGCGCATGGATGCGGCGTAGAACTCGATGCGCCCCCGCCCGGATCGCTTCGCACGGAAGAGCGCCAACTCCGCCTGGCGGATCACTTCGCCGGCGGTGATGTGTGTGTCGTTGACCACCGCGGCCCCGATGCAGACCGACAGGATCACCTCTTCGCCGACGGCGAGCAACGGCTGCGTCAGGGCTTGCTGCAGGCGCCCGACCAAGACAGCGACCGCCTCGTCCGTCTCGCCCTCGACGAGCACGGCGAACTCGTCGCCGCCCAGCCGGGCCACCACGGCGCCGGGCACACAGGCCACCCGTAGCCGCTCCCCCACCGTGGCCAGGACTTGATCTCCACTGACGTGCCCGAGCGTGTCATTCACCGTCTTGAAGTCGTCGATGTCGAGTGCGATCAACCCCAAGGGGCCGCCTTGCGCCCGCAACCGGTGCAGCGCCCCATCCAGTCGATCGCCCAACGCCGTGCGGTTCAACAGCCCGGTGCCGGCATCGAAGAGCGAATACCACGCCACGGCGTCCTCGGCCGCCCGCCGGGCAGTCACGTCCTCGACGTGAACCAGGAACTCGGTGACGTCAGGGTCGCTTGGAGTCACCTCCAGGGCGGTTGCCGTGATCACGACCTGTCGATCGACTCCCACCCGGGTGTGGAGGCGGACCTCGACCTGTGGGCTCCATCGGTCCTCGCGCTTCGCAAAGATCGGTTCCAGCCGATCCTCGTCCTCGGTCGCGACCCAGGTCCGCAGCGAACGACCCAGGACCTCCGTCAGCGACAACCCCACCACTCGTGCGAACGCGGCGTTCGCGGCGGCGACGGTCGCGGTCCCACCGGACATCCTGACCCTGAGTGTGGCAACCGGAGAACGCTCGAACATCGCCTGGAGCAGCACGGCGGCGTCGGGGCTGACCTCGGCTTCCCCCTGGCCCGTCGCCGGCGGTGCGGGGCGCCGGACAACCCGGCCGGCCAACCCGAACAGTCGGTTCATGGTGACACCCGCACCGGTGAGCCGAACAGGTATCCCTGGGCCATGTCGCACCCCTGCGCTCGCAGGTAGTCGGCCTGCAGCGGACGCTCCACACCTTCGGCGATCACCGTCAGGCCCAGGTCGTGGGACACCGAGATGATGGCGGCCACGATGCTCTCATCGGCGGGGTCGGTCCCCAGTCCCGACACAAAGGAGTGATCGATCTTGATCATGTCGACGGGCAGGTCGCGCATGGCAGTCAACGACGATGCTCCGGTCCCGAAGTCATCCAATGCGATCCGGAATCCGGCAGCGCGTAGTTTTCGAAGCGTTGTGAAGGCGGGGCCATTGGCTCCCATCAGGTGCGACTCACCGATCTCGATGACGACATCCGCCGGCTGAAGACCCATCTCCAGCACTTGAGTGAGCAGCGTGTGCGCGAAGCGGGCGTTGGCAACCAAGCGCACGGAGACGTTCACGGCCAACCAACCCCCGGCGACGTGTCCCTGCTTGTCGTGCAACCACGTCAGGCCCAGATCGATGACCCGGTTGTCCAGCCGCGTGATCAGCCCCGACTCCTCTGCGGCCGACAGGAAGTGTTGTGGGGCCAGAAGTTGCCCGTTGGGACTTTGGATCCGGGCGAAGGCCTCATAGCCCGCCACTGTGTGGTCGCGCAGTGAGAACACGGGTTGGACGCTGATGCGCAGAAGGTCCTCGGTCAGCGCCTGCCTTGCGAGGTCGACCATCCGCATGCGGTCGCGGACCCGATCCTCGAGGTCGGCGGCGAAGAACTCGACCCGGTTGCGACCCCGCTCTTTGGCCAAGTACATGGCCAGGTCGGAGCGACGCAGCAGATCTTCGCCGGGGGTCGCCGAATCCGATGTCTGCGCGACGCCGATCGAGGCACTGACCTGGTGAGATCGGCCGTGGGACTCGAAGGGCTCATCCAGGGCTGCGCGGATCCGCTCGGCCACCATGGCCGATTCGGATGTCGATTCCAAGGCATCGCAGACGACGACGAACTCATCGCCACCCATCCGCGTCACCACATCGTCACGGCGGACCGCCACCGAGATCCGACGAGCAACCTCTTTGAGCACCGCGTCGCCCACCCGATGACCGAACGTGTCGTTGATGTTCTTGAACCCATCCAGATCCACGAACATGACGGCAACGGTGCCCGACTGTCGTCCCAGGCGCGCCAGGACCCGTCCCAAGTGACTCATCAGCACGGCACGGTTGGGCAGCCCCGTGAGTGGGTCATGGGAGGCACGATGTGCGAGCGCCTGTTCTGCCTTCCGGAACGCGGTGATGTCGTCCAGCGTCAGGATCAGGTAACTGTCGGAATCCCCCTGGTTCGCGGCCGCCGTGAGGTGCGCAGCCGCCACCGCCACCCAGACGACGCCCCAGCCGGGCCGCACGATTCGCATCTGGGCTCGGCGAACGGGGTCCAGAAGCTGTTCCAGTCCCGCCCCCAAGAGCTGCTCGTCATCGGGGTGGACGAACTCCTGCAAGCGATGACCGACGACCGCCTCGGCACCTTCGCCCAGCAACTGCAGGAAGGAGTCACTGACCGCCAGGATGGGACCGGCGTCACGGCCGTCGCCGGCGTCGCCCACGTGGAGGACCAACGTGGGAGTGGGGGTGTGGCGAAAGGCCAGCGCGCTCAGCACACTGTCGTCGACCATTGAGGTCGAGTGCGACTGATCCATGTGGTGGCCTCCCGACCCCTCACCAACAGGTTACTTACTGTTGCCGGTCGGTGACGAGCCGTAGAAAGGGGGCGAATCAGTCGGAAAGGGACACCAGGGCTTTTCGGACGGACTCTGCGATACCGGACTCGGTCAGTCCCTGCGCGGCGAGCAGATCCGCCCGCTTGGCGTGGGGCAGGAACTCCGGTTCGATTCCGAGCGACAAAACGGATGCCGGAGCCAACTGTGCGGCCAGTGCGGCACCAACACCGCCGAGCCGGGTCCCGTCCTCGACACACACCACGAGGCGGGCCCCCCGGGCCAGATCGAGAAGACCTTCACTGATGGGGAGCACCCAGCGGGGATCCACCACCGTTGCACCGATGCCCTCCTGCTGCAGGAGTTCGCCAGCGCTCAGGCAGGGCTGCGCCATGGCGCCGACGGCGACGATCAGGACGTCATCGCCCCAGTCCGCCAAGACGTCAACGCCGCCGCTACGACGCAGCGGGGCGATCTCGGCCGGCAGGGCTCCCTTCGGGAATCGAAGGGTGGTCGGGCCGTGAGCCGTGCCCAGCGCCTCGGTCAACGCCGATTCCAGGGTGGTGCCGTCCCGCGGTGCCGCCACTCGCATCCCGGGGATTCCGGCCAGCAGGGCCAGGTCCCACATCCCGTTGTGGCTGGCCCCGTCGTCGCCGGTGATTCCCGCTCGGTCCAAGACGAAGGTGACGGGCAGCGAGTGCAAGGCAACGTCCAGCAGGGCTTGATCGTAGGCGCGATTGAGGAACGTCGCGTAGACCGCGACCACGGGATGGGCTCCCCCCATTGCGAGTCCGGCGGCACTTGTCACGGCATGCTGCTCGGCGATCCCGACATCGAAGAGACGGTCCGGATGCACGGCACCGAAGTCGCTGAGCCCGGTGGGCCCGGGCATGGCAGCGGTGATTGCGACGACCTCGGGACGTCGGTTCGCCTCGCGGATGAGCGCTTCTGCGAATGCTTGGGTCCAGGTACGCACGGGGGCAGCAGTCGGCTGCCCAGTGCGGGGGTCGATCACGCCGACACCATGGAACCGGTCGGCATCGTCGGACTCCGCCGGCAGATAGCCGCGACCCTTCTGCGTCAGGCAGTGCACGATCACCGGCCCGGGATACCGGGAGGCACTCTCGAGGGCGCTTTCCATCAACGCGATGTCGTGACCGTCGATGGGACCGACGTACTTGATGCCCAGGTCCTCGAACATCCCCTGGGGCGCGACGATGTCTTTGACGCCCTTCTTGACACCGTGCAGCGTCTCGAACATGGGGCGACCCACCACGGGGGTACGATTCAGGGTCCGACGACCCCAGCCAAGGAACTTCTCATAGCCCCGGGTGGTGCGTAGCGTCGCGAGGTGGTGGGCGATCCCGCCAATCGTGGGACCGTACGAGCGACCGTTGTCGTTGACGACGATCACGACTCGACGGTCCGCCACGGCGATGTTGTTCAGCGCCTCCCAGGCCATGCCGCCGGTGAGTGAACCATCCCCCACGACAGCCACGACCCGGCGCCGATCGGCCTGGCCACTGAGTTCCCACGCCTTGGCCAGCCCGTCGGCATAGGACAGCGCCGTCGAGGCATGGGAATTCTCAATCCAGTCATGCTCGCTCTCCGCGCGGCTGGGGTATCCGGAGAGGCCACCCGCCTGACGCAGGGAATCGAAGTCGGTGCGACGGCCCGTGAGGATCTTGTGCACATACGTCTGATGGCCGGTGTCCCACAGAATTGCATCCGTGGGTGAGTCGAACACCCGATGCAACGCGATGGTGAGTTCGACGACTCCCAGGTTGGGCCCCAGGTGACCACCGGTGCGCGAGACGGAGTGCACCAAGAATTCACGGATCTCGTCGGCCAGTTGGGTCAACTCGGACTCGTCGAGTCTCGGCAAGTCAGCCGGGCTGTTGACGCCCTCGATCACACCCACCTGCGAAGTCTAATCCCGGAACGCGCGGCAGGCACTTAGCGGTAGATCCGGACTCAGAGCCGGGCCCGCCATTCCCGGCCCGCGAGCGCCTCGCGCACCTGTTCCACCTGCCGCAGTTCCTCGGCGGTCAACGAGCCCTGCGCCTCGACGGCTGCCAGGAACTGAGGCATCTCGTCGGCGGGCACAACATCACCCAACAGCCGCCGGGCAGAGGCGTAGGACTGCCGTAGCCCGGCCAACTCAGCGCCGAGGTGATCCGACACAAGCTGCGCCAACGCCCGCGGGTGGCGTCGCAGCACCGTATGAGCCCGCCATTGTCCCGGGGCACGGTCCAGCAACCACGCCACCACCTTGTCCCCGAACTGGTCGGCTTGGGGCGGGGGGAGGTCGTCCGGCCACCCGGGCGGCGTAGCCGGCGGCGTCATGTCAGTCGAGCAGCGATCGCAGGACGTACTGCAGGATTCCGCCATTGCGGAAGTAGTCAGCCTCGCCGGGGGTATCGATGCGGACGATCGCGTCAAACGGAACCACCGTGCCGTCCTCGCGAGTGGCCACAACCGACACTGTGGCCGGCACCGGACCGTCGTTCAGCGCCGTGATCCCGCTGATGTCGAACGTCTCC
>CAZCRC010000009.1:0-18340 GCA_964500995.1 uncultured Actinomycetes bacterium | reverse complement strand
CCGCGACGCCGTCGACTCCCAGTTGGTCGGTGATCGTCGGACGTATCAACAGGACCCCGCGAATCGGCGCGAATCGCTGCGTGAGGCCGCCTTCGACCTGGCCGAGGGCGCCGACATCGTCATGGTGAAACCAGCGCTGGGCTACCTCGACGTCGTCGCGGACGTCGCCGCGGTGAGCGATCGGCCGGTGTGGGCGTATCAGGTGTCGGGGGAGTACGCCGCGATCGAAGCTGCGGCAGCCAACGGCTGGTTGGACCGTGACGCGTTGATGCACGAGACGATCCTGAGTATCCGCCGAGCGGGCGCGGATGCCGTGCTCACCTACTGGGCCACGGAGTTGGCGGAGTCGCTGAACCGCTGAGCCCGGTGCCGTCACCTTGGGACACGACTCGGTCACGATCCGCATCGCAAGTGCCGCTAATCGGACATCCCGGGGTCGAATCTCGCTACCCAGAGGGGAACGTTCGGCCCTTACGCGGGTGAATGTGTCAAATCGGACAAGGAAATTGTTTCGTTTTGGTCACGCGCCGGTTCTGGGACCGATAGGAACAGGCCTGATGCCATTACTGGCACTGTTGTTGAAGGAGTTGGCATGGGCAAGACGTTCGTGCAGGGCCTGGTGATTCTGATCGCCGGAATTGTTGCCCTGGCGTTGAACCAGCTGCTGAACCTGGGGCTCGGCTCCATCACGTTCGGGCTGGCAGTGGGCGGCGTGCTCGGCCTCGTCTCCGACGGCGGCCCCGTCGGCAGGGTCGGTGCGTTCATCGTCGGGATGATCGTCACGATGGTCCTGTTCGTGCTGTCCGTCCTGGTCCTCAACACCACTTTTGTGGGTCAGGTGCTCACGATTGTGATCGGCATCGGGCTGATCACTGTCATCTGCGCCCTCACCGGTGGCCGATTGCCTCTGTGGGCCGGGTTGATGGGCGCCATTCTGGTGGCAGGTGCCTACAGCCAAGCCTTCGCCTCGAACCCCGCCGGCATCCTGACCGAGTTGCCCCAGTACACGACACAGGCGCTCGTTCCCGCCGCGCTCGGCTTCCTGGGCGCGGTGTTCGTCGCGGACAAGGTCTCGGCCCACACGTCGATCGACGAGAAGTTCGACGAGGTGGCCGCCAACGCCGGGATCCAGCAACAGCCCGCCGCAGTGGGTGCCCCGGCAGCCACAACGCCGGCAGCCACAACGCCGGCAGCCCCCGCAGCAGCCCCGGCGGCTCCGTCGACCCCGCCGCCCCCCACGACCCCTCCGGTCACCGGCGATGCCGGCCCGTCCAACCCGAACAGCGAGGTGTGAGGCACCCATGTCCAAGCGCATGAACACAGCCCGAACCGGGGCGGCCCTCACGGGCATCGCAGCGATCGTCGCCGCGTCGGTCCTGCCGGCGTCCATGGCCACGGCCGAGGAGACCGGTGACGTCAACAGCGTGGTCACCCGAGCGGTGTTGGCCACCGGCAACGCCAACGGTGAGATCAACCGCGCCACACTGGTGACGCAGATCAATCTGGACGGCAACGGCACAGCGGACTTCACGGTCCCGGTCGTTGACGGTGGCACGCCGAAGAACATGGACTCGTTCGGCAGCCCTGAGGTCGTCGACGGCAGTGCGCAGTACAACATGACGGTCGACGGGCCGCAGACGTTCCGCACGTCGCAGGACTACAACCCCGACGAACTACCCGTGACGGTGGAGGTCTCGGCGACACTCGACGGTGCGCCGATCGCTCCCGTCGATCTGGCCGGCCAGACGGGTCTTGCCAAGTTGACGTACACGATCACGAACAACACGTCCGAGCCGACGCAGCTCACCTACAAGGACGCCCGCGGCGAGACGATCACCGAGGAGACCGAAGTCGCGGTACCCATGGGCGCCTCGCTGGTGTTCATGTTCCCGCCGTCCTGGCAGGAGATCAGTTCGCCCAAGGCGCAGGCTGTCACCGGCAACGGAACTGGCGACACCCAGGTGCAGGGCTCAGTTCCGCTGCTGCCTGACGCACTGCCGGGCCAGTCGACCACCGGGACCTTCGAGATCGAAGGCCGCGTCACGGACGCTGTGGTCCCGCCCGCCGACATCAAGGTGGCGCTGCTGAACCCGGCTGAGTTCCCCGATTTGGCCGCCAAGGTCGAAGAGGTCGAAGGACTGGCCGATCAGGCGGCCACACTGACCGACGCCGGTGACCAGTTGAAGGCCGGTGGCATCCAGGCATCAGAGGGCGCCGACCAGCTCAACGACGCGGTGGCCGGTCAGCTCGGCCCGGGTGTCCAAGAGCTGTCCGACGGCCTGAACATGTTCAACGACGTCGCGATCTCGACCCTGCGGTCGTCCGCAGCGGATCTGCCGACCTCGGTCACGAGCAGCCCGGATTTCGCGCAGATCACCGGCGGCTTCGACGCGCTGCGATCCGCCACTGACGGTCTGCGCGAGAAGTTGGGCCAGTGGACGCCGGCGGTCAAGACGAGTTCGTCGCAGAAGCCGGGTCCCTACCTCAAGAGCAACGGCATGGTCGACACGGGCGATCGGGCGACTGTCGCCCGGGTGCTGTGGGCGTTGTCCTATGGCGGTCGTAGCCAGGACGTGCCCAACGACAGTCCAACGAAGAACTTCGCGGAATCCAACGGTGGTCTGACGAACCCCAACTGTGATCCCAAGGATCCGGAGAACGTGAACAACCCCTGTGGTGCGTTCCAGGTGCTCGATCTGATCTCCACCACGATCGAGAAGTCGTTGGTCCCCGGTCTCGAAGGACTGTTGGTAACTCTGCCCACCACGATCTCTGACGGTCTGACGGGCGATGGTGCCTCCGCGATCAAGGGCCTAGCCAGTGCTCTAGGTTGCGACTTCAACTCCACCGGCTATAAGAACGGCCCGTTGGTGGACCCCGTGACGGGGTTCGCTGGTAATCCGTGCGGTGAGACGATCACGGTCAACGGCAATGCCAACTGCCCGAACCCGTTCCAGGACCAGTTGCCAATCGCAGAGTTGCCCTGCAACTTGATCGTCAACGCGATCCTCGGCGGTGTCGACTTCATGGGCGTTGAACAGTCCGGTCTGACCCAGAGCATCTTCAACCCACTCAAGTTGGACGGCACTCAGCCTGACCCAAGTTCGGGCATCGCTTCGATCTTGGGGACGTTCTACCCGACCGCGTGGAACGCCAAGCTGAAGCCTGGCATCGAAGAGGCGATCGACGGCATGCGCAAGCTCAACGGAGTCATCACGACTCGCGCTGACGGATACCCCGACAAGGACACGAGCAAGAAGAACACCGCGACCGGCATCATCATGCAGACCCGGGCCAGCCTGGCCCAGGGCGGCATCGGTGGCGACGGATACCCGGCCGGACGTTGTGCCGGCTACAACACCCCCGGGGTTCCCAGCAGTGGTCTGAATGCCGATGCCGATGCCAACGAGGTCGAGGCGACCTGTGCGGCCGGTGACGTCATGCAGATCGCGGTCTACGGTGTGGACGCGCTCGAAGAAGGCGTCAGTGTGACGCTGCTCGAGAGCATCAGCGAGGAACTGCTGGCCGGTGTCGGCACCTACAGCCCAGGCTGTGATGCGACCGCATCGCTGGCCTGCGCGGCAGGCTCGCTGGCAGCAGGTGGCAACCTCATCAACGAAGGCGTCAACCTGAAGCCGGGCGAGAACCTGGTGTATGGCATCGGGGCTCTGGCTGAGGGCCTCAAGGCGATCCCCGAGGCGGGCGAGCAGCTCGGAGAGACGGCTAACGACGGCAGCAAGCAGGCCGGGCAGGCGCTGGCGATCTTCGAGGCCATGCAGTCCCGGGCCGACAGCGGTGCCGCCATCCCCGGTGGGGCGCCTGAGGGTGTGGACCAGATCAACGGTGTCTACGCCTTCGCCTTCGACGGTGCCGGTGGTACGGCCACGGAGAACGCAGCCCGCGCCGGGCTCGGGTTCCTGGGTCTGATCGCAGCCGGTGGCGTCGGTGCGCTGCTCGCGAACCGCGCGGGTGGCTGACCCGAGAAACCGCACTGACAGGTGGCCCCCAGCACCCGCTGGGGGCCACCTGCCGTTTGTGGCGCCGGGCGGCGGATTCCTCGCTCGGAACCACGAACCGGGCCGAAACGCCCGACGAAGGGCAATTCGGGTGAGAGGATGCTCAGACCGGCGAGGGCTGGGTGGATCCAGCGGAGGTGTGATGAACCGCGGTATTGCGATCGGTGGAAGTGTCCTGGGTGCGGCCGCGCTCTTGGGGGCAGGTGTTGCCGTGGGAACCCAGGTGGGGGCCCAGCAGCAGGCAGCGGTGGTGGTTGCGGACGCTGCAGCCCAGGCGCCGCAGGGATTCGCCGATACCCAGGAACAGTTGCGGCTCAACGCGTTCGTCCAGTCCGCCGATCAGTTCCAGAAGCTCATCCGCAAGGCCACCGGAGATCCGAGCGCCACGGACATCGGTGAGCAGATGATCGGCTACGCCGTGGCGGTCCGCTCCATCAAGCGCACGGCGACCACACCCGAACTTCGCGACGCTGCCGACGCCATGTCTCAGGCCATGTTGTTCATCGGTGCGGGAGTGATCGCTGACGAGGGCGGTATCACGCAAGAGGGCATCGACGCCTACAAGGCCGCGAACGAAGAGGTGGTGGCGCTCAGCGACAAAGTCGCGGCGGATCCGGCGATCGTCCCCCCCGCCCCAAGTCCTTCTGCGCCCTGATCCCGACCCCAGGATCGGCCGGCATGGCCGACACTGGTGGGGTGGACCTCTCAACAGACCTGTTCGATCGTGCCACCCGGGTCACTCCCGGGGGAGTCAACTCTCCGGTCCGGGCCTTCCGCGCGGTAGGGGGCACCCCTCGCTTCATGGTCCGGGGCGCGGGGCCGTACCTGTGGGACGCCGACGGCGTTCGGTACGTGGACCTCGTCGGCGGCTGGGGGCCGGCGATCCTGGGGCACGCCGATCCCGAAGTCATCGCGGCAGTGGCCGGCACCGCCGATCATGGACTGTCGTTCGGCACCCCCTCGCCCGGTGAGGTCGAACTCGCGGAGGCGATGGTCGCCCGGGTCGCTCCGCTCGAGCAGGTGCGGTTCGTGTCCAGCGGCACTGAGGCCACCATGTCAGCCATCCGGCTCGCACGCGGGGTGACGGGGCGGACCAAGATCATCAAGTTCGCCGGGTGCTACCACGGCCATGTCGATGCGCTCCTGGCGGCAGCCGGCTCCGGCGTGGCGACCTTCTCGTTGCCCGACAGCCCCGGTGTGACTGGCCACCAGGCCCAGGACACCGTGGTGTTGCCGTACAACGACCTCGCCGCCGTGGCGCGGGCGTTCCGGGACCACGATGACATCGCCGCTGTGATCACCGAGGCGGCTGCCGCCAACATGGGCGTCGTCCCACCCGACGCCGGGTTCAACGATGGTCTGCTGCAGTTGTGCCGTGACAACGGCGCCCTGTTCATCAGCGACGAGGTGATGACCGGGTTCCGGATCACGGCGTCGGGGTGGTACGGCCGCGAGCCGGTGGCGGCGGATCTCTTCACGTTCGGCAAGGTCATGGGCGGGGGGCTGCCGGCCGCTGCCTTCGGTGGCCGCTCGGACCTCATGCAGCACCTGGCGCCGGTGGGGCCCGTGTACCAAGCGGGCACCCTGAGTGGCAACCCAGTCGCCATGGCAGCGGGGCTGACGACCCTGCGGGCGACGGTCGAGCGAAACGTCTACCCGCACCTGGACCGCACCGCCCACACGATCGGCCAGGCCGCGTCAGCGGCACTCACCCAGGCTGGAGTCGCTCACCGACTGCAGCGGGCCGGCAACCTGTTCAGCATCTTCTTCACCGATCAACAGGTGACGAATTACACCGACGCCCAGACTCAGGAGTCCTGGCGGTACGCGGCGTTCTTCCACAGCATGCTGGATCACGGCGTCTACCTGCCCCCCTCAGCGTTCGAGGCGTGGTTCGTGTCAGCGGCTCACGACGAGTCGGCGGTGGGGCAGGTGCTCGATGCGCTGCCCGCAGCGGCAGCCGCGGCCGCCGCTGCGGCGCCCCCGAACTGACGTACGCTGTGGAGTCGAACCAGCCGCGGAGGAGTTCATCGGTGACCGAACGCACGATCGTCCATCTGCTGCGCCATGGTGAAGTGTTCAACCCCGACGGCATCCTGTACGGGCGCCTACCGGACTTCCACCTGTCCGACCTGGGTCGCGAGATGGCCGTACGGGCCGCGGAGACCACCGAGGGCCGTGACATCGCGGTCGTCACCGCATCTCCGCTGGAGCGGGCGCAGGAGACAGCGGCGCCCGTGGCCGCCATGCACGGCGTGCCCGTCGGCACCGACGACAACCTGATCGAGGCCGGGAACATCTTCGAAGGCAAGACGGTCGGGGTGGGCGACGGCATCCTCAAGCAGCCCATGTTGTGGCGACATCTGTACAACCCGTTCCGGCCGTCATGGGGCGAGCCGTACGCCGAGATCGCCGATCGCATGCAGCTCGCCGTGGACCGCGCCCGCAACGAGGCTCGCGGCCGCGAGGCGTTCCTGGTCTCCCACCAGTCCCCGATCTGGATCCTGCGGCTGTCCCTGGAGGGGCGCCGGTTCGTACACGATCCCCGCAGCAGGCAGTGCTCATTGGCGTCGATCACGTCACTGCTCTACGACGATGACGAGTTGACGGCGATCGTCTACACCGAGCCGGCCGCCGATTTGGTCGCCCGTGCGTCGAAGGGGTTCGGGGCCTGACATGCTTCGCTGCCGCCTGACCGCCGCACTCGTGGGGCTGCTGCTGGTCGCAGCCCCGGTGCTGGTGGGTTGCGGCAGTGGTGCGCAGACACAGGTGGGCAGCGATCAGGCATTCGTGTCCGGCGACGGCAGCATTGTCGAAGTCGCGGCCGAGGACCGCCAACCTGCGCCTCAGATCACTGGTGAAACGCTCGCGGGTGAGTCATTCGCATTGGCTGACTACCGGGGCGATGTCGTCGTGCTCAACGTCTGGGCCTCCTGGTGTGCCCCGTGCCGCAGCGAGGCGCCGGCGTTGGCCGAAGTCGCCGCTGACACCCGCGGTAAGGGGGTGCAGATGGTCGGTCTGGTCACTCGGGACTCCGACGCCGCCTCACGTGCCTTCGTGGACCGTTTCGCGCTGGACTACCCCCACGTCATCGACAGCGACGGTGCCCTGCAACTGCAGTTCCGCGAGAACCTGCCACCGCAGGCCATCCCGTCCACGTTGGTCATCGACAAACAGGGACGAGTCGCAGCCCGGGTCCTCGGCGAGGTCTCCGCGCCCACCCTGCGGGGCCTCATCGAACCCCTGCAGCGGGAGTCGTCGTGACGGGCGTGGTCGTCGACGGATCGCTGCTGCTGGCGGTGCCGATCGCTGTCCTGGCCGGACTGGTGTCGTTCCTCAGCCCGTGTGTCCTCCCGCTGGCCCCCGGGTACTTGGCCTACGTGGCGGGCATGACCGGGTCGGACCTGACTCAGCGGACCCGGCGACCGGTGCCGGTGCCTGCCGGTGGCATGGCGTCACCCGATCCTGGACCGGACCCCGCCGACACCGCCCCGTCACCGCCGCGTGCCCGCGTGGTGTGGGGGGCGGTGCTGTTCGTGCTCGGATTCACCGCGGTGTTCGTGTCCTACGGGCTGCTGTTCGGCGGGATCGGCGGATTCCTGCTGGAACACCAGCGCGTGATCTCGGTTGTCTTGGGTGCGCTGGTGGTGGTGCTGGGACTCGGATTCCTCGGGTTCCCGCTTCTGAGCAACACGATGTGGTGGAACCGGCAGCGCCGGCTGTCCGCCACCGCACCGACGGGACTGTGGGGGGCTCCCCTGTTGGGGGTCGTGTTCGGCCTGGGCTGGACCCCGTGCATCGGACCGACCTTGGCTGCGGTTCAGACGCTGGCGTTCACCGAGGCGTCTGCGGTTCGGGGAGCGGTCCTGTCCGCCGCCTACTGCGTTGGCCTGGGGCTGCCCTTCATCCTGATCGCGTGGGGCCTGCGCTGGTCCGCAGGTGCGTTGGACTGGACCAGACGGCACAGCCGCGGCATCACCACCGCAGGCGGCGTCATGCTCATCGTCGTCGGATTGGCCTTGATCACGGGTTGGTGGAACGACGTGGTGGCGTGGTTGCAGACCCTGCTGCCCGGATTCACGGTGATCGTCTGATGGCCCAGGAACTCGACGCTGCTACCTCGTTCACCACGCACGCCGATCCGATGGACCGGCAGGTCGACTCCCCGAGCGGTCTCGGCCCGGTGGGGTGGGGACGCTGGCTGTGGCGTCGGCTCACCTCCATGCGAACGGCGCTGTTGCTCCTGCTCCTGCTGGGGCTCGCGGCCATCCCCGGCTCGCTGGTGCCGCAGCGCACCTCCGACGCGTTGGCGGTCAGCCAGTTCGTCCAGGACAACCCGGGTCTGAGTGAGTGGTACGAGCGGTTCGGGCTGTTCGACGTGTACGGCACCCCGTGGTTCTCTGCCATCTACCTGCTGTTGTTCCTGTCGCTCGTGGGTTGTCTGCTGCCCCGGGCACGGCAGCACTGGCGGCTGTGGCGGGCCAGCCCGACGCCACCACCACGGCACCTGGACCGTCTTCCCGCCGTCGTTGAACTCCCCGACGACGCCTCCACTTCGGAGGTGCTGGACCGCGCCGAGGCGGTCCTGCGGGGGCAACGCTGGCGGGTGCGTCGCGGCCCCGACTGGGTGGCGGGGGAGAAGGGCTTCGCCCGCGAGACCGGCAACCAGGTCTTTCACTTCGCGCTGCTCGGTGTGCTCGCCGCCGTCGGCTGGGGGGCCCTGGCCGGGTGGAACGGAACGATCGTCATCCGAGAAGGCGCCGGTTTCGCGAACACGATCACGCAGTACGACTCGTTCACGGCCGGCCGGTTCTCCGGATCCGAAGCCCTCCCCGCACTGTCGGTCCAGCTGGAGTCGTTCGACGTGGACTTCGAACGTGGGGAGGCGCAAGCAGGCGCCCCCCGCGACTTCGATGCCCGCGTGCTGGTGACCGACGAGTCGGGCGCCCAACGGGCCGAATCCTTCAGCGTCAATGCCCCGCTTGAGGTCGACGGGGTGAAGGTGTATCTGCTCGGCCACGGATATGCGCCCCGGGTGCTGATCCGTGGCGGCGACGGAGAGGTGGTCTTCGACGACTCCGTGGTGTTCCTGCCGCAGGACAGCAACTTCACCTCTGAGGGCGTCATCAAGGCGCCGGACGCGCAACCAGAGCAACTGGGATTCCGCGGCCTGTTCCTTCCGACCGCGGCCATCGACCCGGAACTGGGGCCCATCTCGACGTTCCCTGCTCCTGACGAACCAGCGCTGTTCCTGTCGGCCTTCGCCGGTGATCTGGGATTGGACGACGGCGAGCCGCAGAACGTCTATGAGTTGGACGACACCGGTCTGACGCAGTTGGGCCTGCGCGCGTTGCGCGAAGGGGAGACCTGGAAGCTGCCCGATGGTGCTGGAACGGTGTCGTTCACGGGAGTGGACCGCTACATCTCGGTCAAGGTCGGCCGTGATCCCGGCGGCGCCTGGGCGTTGGGATTCGTTGCCCTGGCGATCGTGGGGGTGACGATGTCGTTGTTCATCAAGCGCCGGCGCGTGTGGATCAGTGCCCCGCCCCAAGCGGCTACCGTGGTGGCGGGAACAGCCCGCGGTGAGGGGACCGACGTCACACAGGACGTCGCGGCCGTGGCGCAGCAGTTGGCGGACCAGCCGCTGCGTCCCGTTGAGCCCGTACGAGAAGGAGACTGACCATGAGCGCTGACCAGGCGACATCCCTGGCGGATCTGTCCAACCAGCTCACCTATTCGGCGATGCTGGTGCTCAGCCTGGCGATGATCATGTTCTTCGTCTCGTTCGCCCAACGCCGCAGTGTTCCCGTCGACGTCCGCGCCGCCCAGCGCACCCCCGCGCTGGTGGGTGCCCCGGCCGGCTCGGATGCCCCCGAACCCGCCTCCGCGGCGGATCACGCGGACCTCGACGAGCCGGGTCGCCGATCCGGCAATATCGCGCTGGCGTTGTCGTGGTTGTCCTTCGTTCTCCTGTTGGGGGCCGTGATCACGCGGGGCCTGTGGGCCGAGCGGGTCCCCTGGGGCAACATGTACGAGTTCTCGCTCGTGTCGGCCGTGGCCGTCCTCGGGGTGTTCCTCGGGGTGTCCCTGCGTCGTGACGTGCGTTGGCTGGGGGTCTTCCTCATCCCGCTGGTCCTGCTGACGCTGGGGCTGGCGGTGACCGTGCTGTACACCGAGGCCGCGCAACTGGTCCCGGCATTGCAGTCGTACTGGCTGGTCATCCATGTGTCCGCGGCCGTCATCTGCGGCGGGGCGTTCACCGTTGCAGGTGTCACTGCGCTGCTCTACCTGGCGGTGGACTCCACCTCACGGGGAACCGCCGCCGGGCGCTTCCTCGCCCCGCTGTCGCGGCGGCTCCCCGACGCCGAGCGGCTGGACACCCTGACGAATCGTACGATCATGTTCACGTTTCCGCTGTGGACCTTCTCGATCGTGGCCGGAGCGATCTGGGCCGAAGCGGCCTGGGGCCGGTACTGGGGCTGGGATCCGAAGGAGACGTGGGCATTCATCTCTTGGGTCGTGTACGCCGCCTACTTGCATGCCCGCTCCACCGCAGGTTGGCGCGGCCGCCGCGCCGCGTGGCTGGCGGTGCTAGGAGTTGTGGTGTTCTGGTTCAACTACTTCGGGGTCAACCTGCTGTTCAGCGGGCTTCACTCGTACTCCGGGGTCTGACGCGGGCGCATCCTCGGCGGCCGAGGCGGCGTCGATGCGCGCGTTGATGCGTGCGAAGAAGCCATTCATGTCGCTGCCCAGTTCGGTTCGTGGTCCACGCAGCACGAAGAAACTCATGATTCCGCTGACCAGGAAGGCCAGCAGGATCAGGGTCATGCCGCGCGCACCCAGGGCGTAGAACAGGCCGCCGACGACGACCAGGAGCAGGAGTCTGAGGCTGCTGTACAGCAGGAAGTGCTTCACGATCACGAGAATACGTCGGGTTCGGTCAGCCGGTGACATTCCGATGTCGCTCCGGCGGGTGCGGGGTTACTCTCGACCCAAGCGTGTCGCGGGGTGCGACACCGAAGCACCGCAGGGAGTCGACATGCCTCGGGCGATTCCGATCCTGATCATCGTCGGGTTGGCGATCTATTCGTTCTTCGACGTGCTTCAGACCGACGAGAACCGGATCCGTCGCTACCCGCGGACGTTCTGGTTGATCATGGTGCTCATCCCGGTGCTGGGGGCGGCGCTGTGGTGGACGGTCGGACGGCCCAAGCGGGGGCGCGGGGGTTACGGTCCACCGCGCGTGATCCACCTGCGTGGTGGGGCGTCCCGGCCGGCGGCCCCCGACGACGATCCGAACTTCATCAAACGACTCGACGAAGAAGCGTGGCGACGGAAGCGGGACGAGCAACGGGCCCAGAAGCAGGAGGGCAGCGCGGCACCTGACCCCCAGCCGCCCGTGACGCCGGAGACTCCCCCCCCGCCCACGCAGGACAAGCGGCCCAACGACGGGCCACTTCCCGGACCCGGTATCGCGCCCGCCGGTTGACCGGGGGACCAACGTCCTGACCTCTTCGCCAGATCCCTACTCAAAGTAGTTTTGGGACTACGCTGGGTAGTGCTGTGGAAGGCCGGGTGGTCGACATGTCGAGGCGCTCTCTCGTCGTGGGAATGGTCGGGGCGGTGGTGTCGGTGGGGCTGGTGGCCGGGCCCGCGGTTGCCGCACCGGACATCGATGGCAAGCTCACGAACCCTCGTGCCGGAATGTCGGTGCTGTTGGTCGGCAACGACGGCACCTCGGTCAGCGCCACGGTGAGCCGCAAAGGAACATTCCGGTTGAAGCCAGGGCGGCTCACGGGCGAACTGCTCCCCAAGCGCGCAGCGGGACCCACGCTGCACCTGGTGCGCAACGGCCGCTACGTGGGTCCCGTCCTGTTGGCCGCCAAGAACCGTCGCACCGGGTATCTTCGCCTGGGTTCTCACCGCGACGTCGCACTGGGAAAACTCACCGTCAAGAAATCCGGATACGTCCGGCTCACCCGACCGCTGCGTGACACGTTCCTCGACACCCGGCGCACGGTTCGGTTGGCCCATGGTGTCCCGCTGGGAGCCGGGAACCAGGGCTTGGTGCCGGGCGCGGCAGCGACGGCACTGGACGCCGCTGGGGTTCGGGCCACGGGATCGACGTTGCCGACGGCAGTGTCGGATCTGGGCTCGGATGCCGACCGGGACGGGGTCCCGAACGTCGCTGATGTCGACATGAACGGTGATGGGGTGTTGGATGCCGCGCAGGCGGACTCGGCGCTGCAACGGGTCGATGGCGGGGTCCTCAGTGGAACCGAGGTTCTCGCTGGGCGACCGCGCACCGTCACGCAGTTCGCGAAGATCCTCGACACCGATCCGCGGGGGGCCGCGATCAACAGTCACCGCAATCCAGGGCTGACCTGGACCACGTTGCGCGACTATCTACGGGACAACCTGCACATCGAGGCCTTGATGGCTCCCGGCGACGTGTCAGGGCTGCTGTGCGACGGCAACCCGATGGGGTGCGCCGAGGCCCGCAGCCTGGCGACCGTCCTGATGGACTGCACCACCTTGTCCTACTGCATGCCGGGGTCGGACGCCCTCATCATTGCTCAACCGGGATCGGGCTTGGACCGACAGCCACTGTCACGGTTGCTGGACAGCGCAGGCCGCATCCAGGTCCCGCTGGACACCCACGGAAGTGGGACCCAGCCATACGAACGAGGATTCCAGCTGGCCTTCGCGCCCAAGGTCGCCGAGGACGCCGGGTTGCAGTTCGCAGGTGACACGTTCCAGTTCACCGCCCTCAATGCCGACGGTGGGGTGCTTGCTCGGCAGGCGAAGGTGCTGACCAGCTCCGTGGCCACCCCACCGGAGTGGAGCACCGTCGCAGGAGCCGTTCCCGGTGACGTGGCGACAAGCCTCACCCCGGAGCAGCTGGCGAGCCTCGACATGCGATTCTTCCGGCCGCAGCGACTGGCATCGCTCGGCGGCGAACGACCGGATCTGGTTGACCGCGGGGGACTGCAGTACGAGGTCTATGTGATGGGGACCGGGCCCGGCTCCTTCTACTGGTGCCGGTCGTCGCAGGTGACTTCTGCACACCCGGATCTCGTGAAGGTCAAGACACTGGGCCCCGCTGGCCGCGACGAGCCGCTCTATGACACCGATGTCAGGCCGGCGCCCGGAATGGAGTTGGGCTTCCGTCTGGATGTCGCTGGTTGCCTGGCCGACCCGGCCAGCGGACCTGGGACACCCCCCGCATCAGGCACCGTCATGACCATCGAGATGGAGTCGGAAGACTCCGATGGCAACCGGACCCGCTCGCAGTTCCGCTTCCTCGCGCCTTGAGCCGGGTCAGCCGACGGCGAGGCCGAGGGCGAGGCCCAGCCCACCGACCAGCAGCACGATCCCGGTACCCGCGAGCGCGGGCACCAGGTCCCGTCCGGCCGCACCGGTTGCGACGGTGCGGATGGGCCGAACCGCGGGGACGACACCTGCGAGAGCCAGCAGGACCCATGGCGTGTAGCTGGTCAGGGCCACGACCGTCGCGAACCCCGACGTGACCACGGCGATGAAGGTGATGCGCGTCCCTCGATCGCCCAGCCGAACCGCCAGTGTGCGCTTCCCCGCCACGGTGTCGGTGGGGATGTCACGCAGATTGTTGACGATCAGGATCGCGCACGCCCACAGGCCCACCGGGATCGCGGACACGACCGCCAGCAGGGGGATCGACCCGATCTGTGCGGCCGCAGTCCCCACCACCGCGACCAACCCGAAGAACACGAATACGAAGACTTCGCCCAGGCCCGCGTACCCGTAGGGCCGCGGGCCGCCGGTGTAGAGCCACCCTGCGGCGATGCTGACGATTCCGACGGGGATGAGCCACCACTGCGCGGACACGATGACCAGCGCCAGCCCCGCGATCGCACCCACCGCGAACGCCCCGATCGCCGCCACCTTGACCGCACCGGCGGGCGCCAGGCGCTGCCCGACCAGACGGACCGGACCCACTCGGTTCTCGTCGGTGCCCTTGATCCCGTCGCTGTAGTCGTTGGCGTAGTTCACCGCGACCTGGAACGCCAGCGCCACCACGAGCGCCAGCAGTGCCGCCGGGGCATGGAACCCGTCCTCGTACTGCGCGACACCCGTGCCCACGGCGACGGGTGCGACCGCGGCGGGCAACGTGCGGGGTCTGGCGCCGCCGACCCACTGGCCCAGGGTGGCCATCAGAAGCCCTTGCGCAGGGGCGGCTTTCCTGCGGCGCTCACCGGGATCTGCGACACGATGGACATCGTATGGGGTCGGTGTCGGCGACCGAGTCGAGCGACCACGGCCTCCGTCAGGACAGTGGCCAGCGCGGCATCGGTGGGGTCACGGGGCACCACGTAGGAGTGGGGCAGTTGTCCCCACTCCGCGGAATCCTGGGCGAGCGTGGCCGCGTCGAGGACCCGGTCGTCGGCCAGCAGGACCGCAGTGATGGCAGGCAGGGACACCTTCTCGCCGCCCACCTTGATCACCTCGTCGGCGCGGCCCACAACGGTCAACCGGCCGTCCCGCCATTCGCCGAGGTCCCGGGTCCGGAACGTGCCCTCGGCCAACGCGTCGTCCCCCCCGGACAGGTAGCCCGATGCGATGGTGGGGCCGCCCAGTCGGATGAGCCCATCGCTGACCGTGACGGTGACGCCAGGCAGAGGGACGCCGTCGTACACCACGCCGCCTGCGGTCTCGGTGGCGCCGTACGTGCTCACCAACCGAAGCCCCCGGTTCGCCGCCACGTCGCGGAGGGCGGGGGACAGTCGAGATCCCCCCACGAGGATGCTCGTGAACCCCGCCGCCGTCTCACACGCCCGCGGGCTGTCCAGGAGGCGATGCACCTGGGTGGGCACCAGTGACACATACGCCGCTCGACCCTCGGCATCCGCGCGGGCCAGAAGCGGCTCGGCGCTCGCCGTGAACGACTCAGGCGTGAACGCGGCCAGACCCGCGAGTCCCGGCCAGCTGATCGGCTGGACGCCCGCCCGCAGCGCGCGCACCACCGTCAACAGGCCGCCGATGCCCGTCACCGGAACCGCCGTGAGCCAGTAGCCGGGCGTCCCCAATGCTGCGGCCCCCAGGTCGGCCGACGCCAGCACTGCCGCCAGCGGCAGAACCACGGCCGCGGGGGTGCCGGTCGACCCGGATGTCTGGATGACGACGGCGGGCGTCGGGGCGGCCCCATCCCCCGGCGCGGGGCCGTCTGCGACAGGGCACGTGGCGGCGGCCACGAGTTGGAAACCGGAACCGGAGCCCGTTATGAGATCTCTCATCGCTGCGGCCACGACCCTGACGCCCTGCGGTCCCGGCGGCACCGCCAGATGCGGAAACGCAGGCTGGTTCATCGCCGTCTAGCCTAGTGCTGGGAGATTCGCCGACCGACTCCCACAACAAGGAGTGAGTGATGGATTCGCGCGTCAAGTACGTCCTGCCCCCGGTGGTCGCCGAGGACAGTCCCGCCCGGCAGGACCCGGCTCACTCCAGCATCACTCCCGCCCTGGCCTGGCAGACCGAAGGCGAGTACGGCGATATTCGATATGAGACCGCCGAGGGTATCGCCAAGATCACGATCAACCGACCGCACAAGCGCAACGCTTTCCGCCCCCAGACGTTGTTCGAACTCGAGGACGCGTTCCGCCGCGCACGCGACGACGATCAGGTCGGCGTGATCATCCTGACCGGTCAGGGTGACTGGGCATTCTGTTCTGGCGGCGATCAGGTGATCCGCGGCAACGACGGCTACATCGGCGACGACGAGATCGCGCAGAAGGGCATCGGTCGACTCAATGTGCTCGACCTGCAGATCCAGATCCGTCGTCTGCCCAAGCCCGTGGTCGCCATGGTGGCCGGCTACGCGATCGGCGGCGGTCACGTCCTTCACATCGTGTGTGACCTGAGCATCGCCGCCGACAATGCCCGCTTCGGTCAGACCGGACCCAAGGTCGGGTCGTTTGACGGTGGCTACGGATCCGGGCTGCTGGCCCGTCAGATCGGGCAGAAGCGGTCCCGCGAGGTCTGGTACCTGTGCCGGCAGTACGGCGCCGAACAGGCCTACGACTGGGGGCTCGTCAACTCCGTCGTTCCGCTGGCCGACCTGGAACTCGAGACGGTGCAGTGGTGCCGCGAGATGTTGAGCATGTCCCCCTTGGCGCTGCGGATGCTGAAGGCCTCCCACAATGCCGCCGACGACGGGCTGGCCGGCGTCCAGCAGTTGGCCGGCGACGCGACGTTGCTGTTCTACATGACCGAAGAGGCCCAAGAGGGACGTGACGCCTACAAGGAGAAGCGCCGACCGGAGTTCGAGAAGTTCCCCAAGCGCCCATGACGGTGCCGCCGTTCCCACTCGAGGTCACTCCCTACGCACTGCCGTTCGCTCGGCCCTTTCGCGGGCTGATGCAGCGGCAGGGCGTGGTCGTGCAGGGGTCACACGGGTGGGGCGAGTTCGCACCGTTCGCCGACTACGACGCGGTGGCCGATTCCCGCTGGTTGGTTGCGGCTATCGAGGCGGCGTGTGACCCGACCTCCAGTGACGGTCGTGAGGTGGCCAGCAACGCGATCCTGGCCGAGCTGCCTGACGCCGACCTGGTGGCCGGGATTCAGGAAGTGATGATGGCCACCGGATGCACGACGGTCAAGGTGAAGATCGGCGGCAGGCCCACGGGCGCCGAGATCAGACGCATCGCGCACTTGTACCGGGCGGGTACCGAGGTCGCAGCTGACCTGCAGTTGCGCCTCGACGGCAACGGCCGGTTCGACCTGCCACAGGCGCAGGAACTCCTGGCGGCGCTGCTGTGGTCGGATGTGGCGGTGGATTATGTCGAACAGCCCTGTCGGACGGTTGCGGAACTACGTGAACTCAAGCGGCAGTTCCCGACGGTCCGGCTGGCCGCCGACGAGGCGCTGCGCCGCGACCGGGAGTTCGACCGGGTCTCGCAATTCGCGGACGTCGCGATCGTCAAGGTCGGCCCGCTGGGTGGTGTGGCGGCCGTCCGCCAGTTGGTCGCCGGGCTCGACGTGGGTGTCGTGGTCAGCGGAGCGGCGGAGTCGTCCGTGGGGCTCAGCCGGGATGTGGTCGCCGCCGCAGCGATAGGCGCACCCGACACCGTCCACGGGCTGGGGACCGGGGTCTTGCTCGCCGACGATCTTGTTGCCGACCCCGTCGTCCCCCGGGGGGGAGTGGTCCCCGCGCGTCGGGTGCCCGTGGAAGCAGCTGCCCTGACCCGGGCATCGGAGCGCGTGTCGCGGTCCGATCGGCGAGACTGGCACGAACGCGTGGCGCGGGCGTGGTCCGTGGCAGTGGCCGAGGGGCTGCTGACGGGCGACAGACTGGCGGCGGTTCTGGGGGTGGCCGGGTGACCACCCCCGACGCGAGTGTTGCCGCCGGAGTCGCCGTGGTGACGGCACTGATCGAGTCGGGTGTGCGACACGTCGTGGTGTCGCCGGGCTCTCGGTCAGCACCGCTCGCTCGCGCGCTGGCCCAAGCGGAGCGGGACGGTCTCCTCACATTGCACGTACGCGTGGACGAACGCAGCGCCGGGTTCGTCGCACTGGGAATCGCCAAGGTCAGTGGACACCCAGTTGCGGTCGTGTGCACCTCGGGGACTGCGGTGGCGAATCTGCTGCCGGCCGTGGTCGAAGCCAGGTACGGCGGCGTGCCGATCGTGGTCCTCACTGCCGATCGGCCCCCCGAGATGCGGGGCCGAGGGGCGAGCCAAACCATCGATCAGGTCGACATCTTCGGGAGTTTCCCGCTCGCCTCCCGCGATCTGCCGGTCCCACAGGACACTGACTGGCCCGAGCACCTGGTCCACGACCTGGTCGCCACGGCGGCGCGTGCCCGAGGCCCCGTGCACCTGAACCTGCCGTTCCGGCCGCCGCTCGTGGGGCCACTGCCGCCCCTCGCGGCGGTCACTGCGCCGCCTTTCCCGACTGCCGACCCTGCGCCACGTCCAGACCTGGGTCGGGTTCCTGCCCGTGGTGCGATCCTGGTCGGCGATCTCGACGTCGGGGACGATTCGACCCGTCATCAGGTGTGCGCTCTGGCGGCGGACTTGGGCTGGCCGATCGTGGCCGAGGCGTCCTCCGGGCTGTTGGGCCTTCCTGATGTCGTCCCCGGCGGTACTGCCCTGCTCGGTGATCCGCACGTACGGGAACTGCTGACGGCTGACATGGTGATCTCGGTGGGTCCGTTCGGTCTCGACCGAGGCGTCCTTGCCTGGCTGCGACTCGCAGACCGGCACGTGGCGGTCCGGCTGCGTCCCCGCACCGATCCACCCGACCCTCTGGACACCGCCGAGGCGGTGGTCTCAGCGATCCCCGTCGCC
>CAZCRC010000008.1:0-19187 GCA_964500995.1 uncultured Actinomycetes bacterium | reverse complement strand
AGCGGGGGTGGGCAGAACGACGGGCAGGTCCGCGAACATCGACGCGACCTCATTGCCACCGGAGTCGTCACCCGGCTTCCGGGTCGACACCGGCACCATCGTGCGCACTGTGTCCTCCGGCGCCAGCGGTGCTCCCACGTACTCCAGGTAGCGCCGGAAGCCGCCGCTGATGGCGGTCAGGATCACGTCGTTGACCGTTCCACCCAGGGCGTTCTTGATGCGCTTGACCTCGTTCAGATCACCCGAGGCCCAGTCCCAGTTGCGGTGCGGCCCCGGTCGGCCACTCAGGTAGTCCTCCGTGTGGGCCATCTCGCGACCGAGACGCACGGCCCCCACCGCCGTCGCGGCCGCCGACTGGACCAGGTCCTTGGGACGCTGCAGGCTCTCCGCCAGTTGCCGGGCCGTGCGCGCCGGCTGTTTGACGCTGTCGCTGACGCCCGAGGCCAGCATCTGGATCGTCGACGCCTCGGGTGCGGGACGCCACGGCTGCGGATCTCCCACCTCGACATCCGGATCCGGATCGAGCAGGACCTCCATCAGGTCAGCCCCCGAAAGCCCGTCGATCATTGCGTGGTGCACCTTGTTCAGTACGGCGAACTGGTCATCCGCCAACCCCTCGATCAGCCACATCTCCCACAGCGGCCGATCGATGTCCAGACGCTGCGAGATGAGCCGACCGGCCAGTGTGCGCAGTTCCTGGTGACCACCCGGCTTGGGTACCGCGGTGTGACGCAGATGGTAGGCAAGGTTGAAGTACGGATCGTCCTGCCAGACCGGCAGGCCCAACTGCAGCGGGACCTCTTTGAGCCGCTGCCGATAGCGGGGGATGCGATGCAATTTCGCCTGCATCGACGCCAGCAACTCGTCGTAGCTCGGGGCCGGACCATCCAAGATCATCAAAGAGGCGATATGCATGGGCAGCTCGTCGCGCTCCAGGCTCACGAACAGGTCATCGAGTGGTGTCAGGCGATCCATGATCAAACGCTAGCGGCGATGGCCGGACAATGGCCTCATGGAGACACCAACGGGTCCACCGGGATCCGGCAATCGGTCCACACGATCCCACCGGCAGCTGGCCGGATGGCTCGCGGTCGCGGCGCAGTTCGTGGCGATCATCGGCATCGTCGTCTCACCGGGGGACCCCGCGCTGGTGCCGGGAGCAGTCAGATGGCTAGGGATCATCCTGATCGCAGTTGGCGGGGTGACGATGGTGGTCGCTTTCCTGAACCTGGGGTCCGCGCTGACACCGACACCAGTCCCGGTCGCCGGCGCGGGGCTGCGTACCGCCGGGCTCTACGCCCGAATCCGGCACCCGATCTACACCGGACTACTGCTGTTGGCGGGCGGTCTTGTGCTGCGATCACCGGGGGTGTGGCCGGCCGTGTGGTTCGTGCTGCTGGCCGCAATCCTCACCGCCAAGGCCCTCTGGGAGGAGCACATGCTCGCCGAGGCGTACCCCGACTACCGGGAGTACCGCAGGCACACCGGCCGCTTCCTGCCCCGCCTCCGTCCAATTCGCTGAGGCAGGTGTTGTCAGCGATCCACCAACGAGACGATGCGCTCGGCGACGCTGCCCCAGCTCCACAGCCCCACGACGGCATCGCGGGCTGCGGCGGTCACCTCGGCGCGATCGTCGGAGTCGAGCGCCACGACACGACTCAGCCGATCGCAGAGCGCATCGACATCGCCCGAAGGGAACGCGGGCAGATCCGCGAAGCGGGGCGGGTAGTACGTACGCAACCCGGCGGCGATCTCGGCCAAGCCCGTCTGATCGGCGACCAGCGGCGGGCATCCACATGAAGCCGCCTCGGCGGCGACCATGCCGAAGGCTTCGGGGAACACCGACGGGGCGACGCTGACGTCGACCAACGGCCACAGGTACTTCAGGTGCCGGTGCTGCAACGGGCCAGTGAAGACCACTTCGGGACCGGAGTCCTGCTCCAGGGTCGCCCGCGCCGGACCGAAACCCACGATCATCGTCGGTAGTTCGATTCGGCGGGCGGCCTCGACCAGCAGTGGCACGCCCTTCTCGTCGCTGATCTTGCCCACGTACAGCGCTGTGGGACGGTCACGTTCGGCGAAGAACGACCGGAACAACTCGACGTTGCCGTCGTCGGGCAAGCGTTCATTGCCGTTGTGCGGCGGGTCGGCAGCCGCCTCGTCGAGGAGCCCGGCCAAAGCCTCCTCGCGAGGTCGCGGCCGCATCGTCTCGGTGTCCACGCCGGGCGGGATCACATGGATCTGGCGGGGGTCCACGCCAACGACGTCCTCGACCACCCGCTCGATGTGCTGCGACCCGGCGATGATCGCGATCGCGTCGACGAGTGTGTTGGCCGCCCAGTCACACAGGGCTTGGTTGCCGCGCATGGCGTATTCGAGTTCCGATCCGTGTGCCTTGACCACGAACGGCAGCCCGCTCGCTGCCCCGACTGGGCCACCCATGAGCAGATGGTTGGTGATGAGCAGATCGGCCGTGCCCTCCGCGCGGATCGCGGCCACATTCGCAGCCACGAACTCGTCGAGAACTTCGCGTGGAAGCTCGGGCAACAGAGCCGGCTCGGCCGCGGCATAGCGGTCCAGAACGAAGACCGGCAGCGGCCCCGGAAGCGTCGGTCGCACCACCTTGGCTCCTGCCAGATCCAGCAGATGGGCGTCGGGGTCCTGGCAGAACACCGTCACGTCGTGACCTTGCTGGGACAGCGTGCGGGCCAGCGCCTGGGAGTATTCGTTGGACCCGGTGCCGGTCAGCAGGTAGCCGTGCCAGATGAAAATTCGCACGACGGCGAGCCTAGCCAGCGAGGGTGAATGAGGGCGGCTGGTGACCAACGGCCCATTCGCGAGGCTGCCCGGCGGCGTAACGTGGGGGTGGGGACAGCCGCGGAGGGACGCATGACCACAGCGAACAGCACCACTCACCCACTCACCGTCGTCAACGTCAGCCTGGGACCCTCCGAGAGGGACTACTCCAGTACCGTCACCTGGCTCGATAGAGAGTTTCATTTGGTGCGGGTCGGAACCGATGGCGACGTTCCCCGCGCGGTCGAACTTGTCCGCGACTGGTCCAAGACCGCGGCCGCGATCGCCGTCTCCGGAGTTCGCGACGCACGTACCGCAGGCCACTACGACGGCGACCTCGCCGCCGTCGCCACGATCATGGCAGCGGCCGAGGACGTCCCCGTCACGAACGGCCATGCGTTGCGCGACGTCTTGCAGGAGTGGACGGTTCGCCACGCGCAGGCGGATCTGACCGGGTTGTTCACGAACGCCCGCGTTGTCGTCTTCGGCGGCATGAACCACTACCGCACAGCCAAGGTCCTGTCGGAGTTCACCGGCAACCTGACCTTCGCCGATCCCGCCCTGCGCTATGGCGTCGCGTCCTTGTTGGACTCGGTACCGGCCGCGCTGGACCGTTTCGCGGCATTGGCCGGTTGGCCCACGCGCTTCATCCCCGGCGCGATCATGGCCCCGGTCACGCGCCCGGTCCACACCCTCAATCACGCTCTGGTCGAGGGGTCCGTTCGCGATGCGGACGTGCTGGTGGCCACGTACGACGAACTCGACGCCTTCGAACTGGAGGAGTTGGCGGGCAAGACCGTCATCTCGTCAGCGATCTCAGACGAGCGCCTCGACGATCTACAACGGCGCGGGGTGTCCATCGTTCTGGACGACGTCCCGCAGCCCTTCGACGTCATCGTGAACGAGGCGACCCTCGAAGCCATGATGTTGGCCGCCACGGACAGCGGCGAACTGACCGACGACGACCTGCTGGACATGATCGTGTCCGCCGAGGTCGAGCCGCGGGTGCTGCGCCCTGACGGCGCCGGACGACGCAGTCGGTTCGCCTTCGTCATCCATCCGTTGTCCCAGGAGTACTTCCGTCAGGTCGAGCCGCTCGGAACGGTGTCCAAGGTGGCGCCGGGGTTCGTCATGGATTCGTTGGAGAAGGTCATGGCGTACGCGCCTCCGTTCGTTTACAGCCATGTGACGGGAATCAAGTCCCCCACGGGCGACGAGGCGGAAGGGTGGCTCATCACGGTGGGGGGAACGCCCAAGGAACTCATGAGTCACAGTCCGGAGTTCACGTATCGCCGACTCCTTGCCGCCGCCACCATTGCCCGCAAGTTGGGGGCACAGATCATGGGTCTGGGGGCGTTCACCAAGGTCGTCGGCGACGCTGGTGTGACCGTGGCGAAGCGGGCCCCGCTGCCCATCACCACCGGTAACAGTTACAGCGCATCGGGCGCCCTGTGGGCGGCCCACGAGGCGGTCACCCGGCTGGGCATCGCCAAGACCGACGATGAGGGCCGACTGGAGGGCAAGGCCATGGTCGTGGGGGCCACCGGAGCGATCGGGTCGGTGTGTGCCCGCTTGCTCGCCATGGCCAGCGACGAGTTGTGGCTGGTGTCCCCCGAGACCGGCAAACTGCTTGCCCTCAAGGAAGACATCGAGCGTGAGAACCCGCGCGCCGTGATCCAGGTGGCGGCCACCCCCGACAGTGCTCTGGCCGAGATGGACGTCATCGTCACCGCGACGTCGGGTGCCGGCAAGCGCGTGCTGGACATCATGCAGGTCAAGCCGGGTGCGGTGATCACCGACGTCGCTCGACCCTTGGATCTGTCCGCCGAGGACGTCGCCAAGCGTCCCGACGTCCTGGTGGTCGAGTCCGGCGAGATCCGCCTGCCCGGCGACGTCCACATGCGAAACATCGGGCTCCCGGACGGGGTCGTGTACGCGTGCTTGGCGGAGACGATCGTCCTGGCACTCGAAGGCCGGTTCGAGAACTTCACCGTGGGCCGCAACATCGAGTGGGAGAAGGTCAAGGAGATCTACCGCCTCGGCCTCAAGCACGGCATGTCGTTGGCGACGATCTCGGGGGTGAACGGCGTCTTCACTGATGCTGACATCGCCGACATCCGCGCGCGCGCCCTGGCAGCCCGCTGATCCTGCCTCACTGCCAGTGGGGCGGCCCCCCGGTGAGCACCACCATGAGCCGGTCCAGATGGACCGACGCCGCAGTCAACAGCGGGAGCACCACGGCCGCGTCCGGCTCCAACATCCCGGCCTCATCATCATCGGCGGCAGCCGCGATCCGTTGCCGTGGCAGCGTGATCACCGCGCGGTCGGTGAGGCCCACGATGGCGTGGGCGCGACGGCGACATTCCGCCGGTAAGGGCTCGGGGCGGCCTTGCGCGGCCACCCGCGCCACGGCCACCATCAACGACCCCAGCAGTGACGCGGTCTGTGCCACGCGAATGGCGGCGCCTCGGCGGTACTGGGGCAACTCGGAAACAGTGGCCATGAGCGCCACCCTGGCGTCATCGATCTGAGCAGCAGCGTCACCGACGTGACGAAACAGGGGCTGCCGCCCGTCCGGACCGACCGTCATCAGGGTGTGAAGCGCCGCGGCGGTGCGGGGTAGGCCCTGAAGAACCGCTCGGAGGTGCTGCTCGGGCAGTGCCACCTCAGTCGCTGACTGCCTGGTTCCCATAACGCGAAACTAGGGACCGCAGCCGAACAGGCTCGGGCGATCACGGCCAACGCCACATGAACGTTGGCTGACGTTCTGGGGAACCAACTCCCAGGAACGAACTACAGGGAACTGCAGATGCTCTCGACGATCGTGCCGTCCACGCCACCGCCGGACAGTCGGGACATGTCGGAAGCGGTGACGGGTGTCCAGCCCTTCATGTGCTGGCGTGCGCCCGTCCCCCGCCACTTCGCGACCATCCTGACCGCGGGAATCCACTCGCCGCCGTAGGTGAAGCCGGGGAGACGGCCGATGAGCCACCGACCGCGGATGTGCCCCTTGAGACACCGGGCTTCGGAGTAGAACATCCCGTAGGCACCGACAACCCGCTTGCCCGTCTTGCGAATCACGGTGAATCGGCCGGTGTAGATGTCGCCGGTGAACTTCACGTTGCGCACCATGAACAGGTATCGCTCCACCCCGACACCGGAGTCCACAGTAGCGACGCTAGGAACGGGCACGGCCGCCGCAGGGGAAGCAGCCACGGCAGGGCCAGCGGCGGTTGTCGACAGCGGGACCAACAAGACGCCGGACAGGAGTGCCACGGCCAGACGTGAACGCTTCATCACGACCCCCTCGGGGGAATCTGCCACCTGCTTTCAGGCTACGCCTGGGGCGTACCCAGAACACCCACCTGTTGTCGTTGGCGTCGCTTCCGCCCCTGTGACGCAGCGGGAAGCGACGTTTCCGACGACTTCTCGCTGGGAGGCGGGACTGTCGGACCCCGTCCGTAGGGTTTCGGGCTTGGATCACCAACATCGCCGCATCGTGATCGCCACCAGCCCCACCACCTACACCCCCACCACCGCCGTCGCCCGCCTCCTACGAGCCCGTGAACCCCACTGCCGCATGCCCGGCTGCCGCCGCACCCGCACCGACCTCGACCACATCACCCCCTACCCCACCGGAACGACCACCCCCGACAACCCCGCCCGCGCCTGCCGCCGCCACCCACACCGACCACCACGACCCACCCCTCCCCGGACCCTGACCCCGGACCCGGCTGTCACTCAGGAGCGGGTACCTCCGTGACGACCCCGCCCTCGACGTGCCAACGGCGCGTCAGCCGGACGATGTCCTGCAACCGGCGATCGTGGGTCACCAGCAGCAGCGTGCCGCCGAACTGTTCCAACGCCTCCTCCAACTCTTCGATCGCCGGCAAGTCGAGATGGTTGGAGGGTTCATCAAGCACGAGCAGGTTCACACCCCGCGCCTGCAGCAGTGCCAGTGCCGCCCTGGTCCGTTCACCCGGCGAGAGGGACTCGGTGGCTCGCAGCACCTGCTGCGGACCGAGACCGAACTTAGCGAGCAACGTGCGCACCTCTGCCGTCGTTCGCGTATTGACTTCCTGGCCGAACGCATCGAGCAGAGTCGCGCCCGAGTCGAAACGGGATCGGGCTTGGTCGATTTCGCCGACCACAACGCCTGAACCGATGTCGACCTGACCCGAAGTGGGCGTGAGCCGTCCCAGCAGGAGCGCAAGCAGCGTCGACTTCCCCCCGCCGTTGGGGCCGGTGATCACGACTCGGTCACCCACACCCACGTGCAGATCCACCGGCCCAAGCTGGAATCCGCCTCGGCTGATGGACGCCGATCGGGCCCAGATCACGTCCTCGCCGGAGCGGGGTGCTGCAGCGATCGTGAACTGCAGTTGCCACTCCTTTCGCGGTTCGGCGACGGGGTCCAGCCGATCCAACTGACGCTGCAACTGTCGCGCCTTGGCCGCCTGCTTCTCTGTGGACTCTGCACGGAACTTGCGTCCGATCTTGTCGTTGTCCGTTGCCTTCTGTCGGGTGTTCTTGACCCCCGTGGCCAGCCAGGCTCGCTGCCGGCGGGCCCGGGCCTCGAGCGCGGATCGCCGAGCCTCGTGCTCTTCGTATTGCAGGCGAGCCCGACGTCGCGCCACCGAACGCTCCTCGACGTAGGCGTCGTAGCCGCCACCGAACACCATGGTTCGCCGCAGACTCTGATCGAGTTCGACAACTGTCGTGACCGTGCGCGACAGGAACTCGCGATCGTGACTCACAACGACCACCGGGACATCCTGACTGCTGACGAACTCCTCGAGCCACTGCAGCCCGTCGCGGTCGAGATCGTTCGTCGGCTCGTCCAGCAGCAACCCGTCGAATCGGGCCAGTCGCAGCGCCGCCAGGGCGGCACGTGCAGCTTGACCCCCGGACAGCTCGGTCATGGCAAGGCGCAGGTCGATATCCAGACCAAGATCTCGCACCACAACGACCGCGCGGTCATCGAAGTCGGCGGCACCGAGCGCCAGCCACCGCTCAAGGGCGTGCGAGTAGTACTGCGCACCACCGCCGTCACCACGTTCCAGAGCCAAAGCGGCCTCGTCGAATGCCGCTTGGGCGGCAGCCACGCCGGTGCGTCGAGCCAGATAGTCCCGGACGGACTCGGCGGCGACGCATTCGGGTTCCTGGGGGAGAAAACCGATAGCCGCCGTCTCGGGCGTCACTCTCACCTCCCCGGCGCGGGGCGGCACCAGGCCGGCAAGGATGCGCAGCGCAGTTGACTTGCCTGAGCCATTCGGACCTACAAGTCCGACCACATCGCCGGGAGCCACGACCAGATCGAGGCCAGTGAAGAGATCCCGATCGCCGACGCTCGCCCCCACCCCCCTGGCATGGATCGTTGCGCTCATCCGGGCAGTGTCCTCACCACTCGGGGCAAGGCGCAAGGGATGGTCGGCCCTCCCCCGCGAGGCCGACCATCCCTGCAGGAGATTCATGCCCAGTATGAAACTGGCTAAACCATAGGCAATATGAATTTGGGCTACGCTTTCAGACATGGTCTACATGCCGGTGCAGAAGCGACGTGAGCAGGCTCGGGAGACCGCCTTCGAACTGCTCCAGTCCGGCGTCCCGGTGGCGGACCTCACGCTGCGCATGATTGCCGAACGCCAGGGCACGCCACTGCCCACCCTGACCTACGCGTACCAGTCGGTCACGGACCTGCTGGACGAGCTGCTGCTCACGGTGGAGGGACCCATCTTCGACGCCATCGGCGACCGCGGCCTAGCCGCGGAACTAGACCATTTCCTCGAGGTGTCGGACGCGGCGGCTGATGCCGACCCCGCGCTGGAGGAGTTGAGCGCCTACGCCATCCGACGGACCGGCGAGCTGGGGGCCGAGGGCTTCGCGGCCCATCGGATCGCGGGAACGGTCGAGATGATCACCGCGATCCGGGAGAAGTCCGGCGAGCGCTACCGACTGTCCGACGAAACCATCGGCCGTCAATTCCGGCTGATGTATGAGGGTGCGTACCTGCACTGGATCGACGGCGGCGGGCTCTCCGACACAGGCGAGCGCCGCAACTTGGACGAGTGGCGCTCGTGGATCCGCGAGGGCATCGACGTCATCGTCCTGGCCGCTGACCCCAAACCCGCCCGAGGGCGCAGTCGCCGCACCACCGCGACCAAAGGGTGAGCCGATGAAGGTCCGGGCCTCTCAAGCGCTTCGGAGATCCGACGGCCGAGGCAACAAACGGATTCCGAGCGAGCATGGCGCGGGTCCCGGATCTGTCGGACGCATTTGTCACTCTGACTGCAGCGATGGAGGGAAACGACGTGCAGCAACTCGATACCGCAGCAGAGGTCCTCGCCCGGACGCTGGCCGTCATGGCCGGCGCGGACGCTGATCCGCGTCCGGGGCAGGCAGAGGCGGTGGAGTTGCTGGTGGAGCAGCGCCGCCGTCTGTTGGTCGTTCAGGCCACGGGTTGGGGCAAGTCGATGGTCTATTGGGCTGCCACGGCCGCGATGCGGGAGCGGGGGTACGGCCCCACGGTGGTGATCTCTCCCCTGCTGGCGTTGATGCGGGACCAGATCGCCGCCGCCGCAGCGGTCGGATTGCGTGCTGCGACGGTCAACTCCGCGAATGTGAACGACTGGAACGACGTGTTCGAGGAGTTGCGTCAGGACCGCGTCGATGTGCTGCTGGTGTCCCCGGAACGACTGGCGAACCCGAAGTTCGCCGATCGGGCGATGCCGCTGCTGGCCAAAGCCGGGCTGCTGGTCATTGACGAAGCCCACTGCATCTCCGATTGGGGATTCGACTTCCGCCCCGACTACCAACGGGTGACACACCTGCTGCTGCACCTGGGCCCCGACACCCCGGTACTGGCGACCACCGCCACCGCCAACCAGCGCGTCACCAACGATGTGGCCCAGCAACTCGGCGACCAGACCCACGTCTTGCGCGGGCCGCTGGCTCGGACCTCGCTGCAGTTATCGGTGGTCCCGGGACTGGGGCCGGTGGAACGAATGGCGTGGGTCGACGACGCACTGAGCACCCTGCCGGGCTCGGGCATCGTGTACTGCCTGACCGTGCAAGAAGCCCAGTCGCTGGCGGACTTCCTGACGTCGCGTGGCCACCGGGTCGCCGCCTACACCGGACAGACCGACCCGGCCGAGCGTCACCGGATCGAGGACGCCTTGAGACGCAACGAGGTCAAGGCCGTGGTGGCAACATCAGCGTTGGGCATGGGCTACGACAAGCCCGACCTGGCCTTCTGCATCCATGTGGGATCGCCCAGTTCCCCGGTGGCCTACTACCAACAGGTCGGACGGGCCGGCCGTCAGATCGCGCACGCGCACGGCATCCTGCTGCCCGCCGGCGACGCCGACGACCGAATCTGGGAGTACTTCGCAGAGGCCACTTTGCCCGATCCCGACTCCGCCGATCGGGTCCTGGAGGCGCTGTCCCCCGGCCCCGCGAGCCTGTCGGACCTGGAAGCCGCCACGGGAGTGCGCCGGGGCAAGCTGGACCTGCTGTTGAAACAGCTTCGTGTCGACGGGGCCGTGGATCGCGATGGGTCCGCCTGGCGATCCACCGGACAGGGCTGGGTCTACGACGCCGCGAAGTACGACCAGGTCCGAAAGACCCGCCGCGCCGAAGCCAACCTGATGCGGCAGTACGCCACCGGCAGCCGCTGCCTGATGCTGGTCCTGATCGACGCCCTCGACGACCCTCGCGCCGAACCCTGCGGCCGCTGCTCGGTATGCACCGGAACGCTGCCCACCCCCGGCCAACAGCCCTCCGAACCGGCCCGCCAGTCCGCCCTGACCTACCTCCAACAGCGGGCACACCACCTGCAGCCCCGCAAGATCTGGCCCAAGGCCGTCTCGCGTCGGGGGCGCATCAGCGGAGCCGAACCCGGCCGCGCCCTGTGCTTCGCCCACGACCCCGGGTGGCCCCACATCGTCGCCGAACTCCGCTCCCCCGACGCCGCGCCCTCCCCCGAGTTGGTCACCGCCACCCTCAACCTGCTGGCCCAATGGAACCCCGGCGACCTCGACGCGATCGTGACCATCCCGATTCCCGGCCAACAGCAGCGCACCAACGGCCTCGCCGAAGCCATCAGCACACACGTCGGCGTCCCCCTAGTGGAGGCGTTCACCAGGATCGGCCCGCCAGTCCCCGCAGGACTCGCTTCCACCGCCCACGTGGAGTACGTGGAGGAACACCTGATTCCCGCCCCCATCACACTGCCTGGCCGCGTCCTCCTCCTCGCCGCGAGCGGCCGGAGCATGTGGACCACGACCGTGGCAGCAGCCACCCTGCGCGAACAAGGCGCCAACGAAGTACTGCCACTGATCGTGCACCAGTTGCCCTGATGCGAGGGTCCGCGTTCGTCCTCGCGTCGAGCCACCTCAGTTAGATGGGAGAATGCGGCAGGACTCAGCCACTGGACACCGCCGAAGGAGGCGTACGAATGTTCACAGAGCAGGGGCAACTCCCCCTCACCGGCGAACGCACCGTCCCCGGCATCGTGCGCGAAAACTACTGGTTCCGCCGTCATGAGGTCGTCTACCACTGGATCACGGCCAACGGATATGCCGAGGGCACCGTCATCGAGGCGGGGTGCGGTGAGGGATACGGCGCCGACATCGTGCGAACCGCAGGAGCGCAGGTGGTCGCAGTCGACTACGACGACGCCGTCGTCGGGCATGTTCGACGCACTTATCCGCGGGTGCAGACACTCAAGGCGAACCTGGTCGATCTGCCACTGCGCAGCTCGACTGCCGATGGCCTGATCTCGTTGCAGGTCATCGAACATCTGTGGGACCTGCCCACGTTCTGGGCTGAGATCCGCCGGGTCGTGCGACCGGGCGGCCGCGTCGTGATCTCGACTCCCAACCGGCTGACGTTCTCCCCCGGTGTGGCGCGAGGGCAGAAGCCCACGAATCCGTTCCACGTCGAGGAGTTCGACGCCGAGCAGTTGGCGCACATGCTCACCGCCGCCGGCTTCAGGGATGTTCGGGTGCTGGGACTGCGCCACGGCCCCCGACTGGCGGGCAGCAACGTGGTGGCCCGTCAGATCGACGCCGTGCTCTCGGATGCCTGGACCGATGATCTGCTCGACCTGGTCGCCAGCGTCACCGTCACGGACTTCGTCATCGGGGAGATCGACCCCGAACTCGATCTGGACCTTGTGGCAGTGGCCCGCCGATGACCCACCCGACCGCTGCGTCGACCGATGAGACGGTCGGCACGTTCTGCCTGGTGCTGCACACCCACCTGCCGTGGCTGGCTCACCACGGTTCGTGGCCCGTCGGCGAGGAGTGGCTCCATCAGGCCTGGGGCCAGTCCTATCAACGGCTAACAGCGGTGCTGGACGAGTTGGCCACCGAAGGTCGAACGGACCTGGTCACGATGGGTGTCACACCCGTCGTCGCCGCCCAACTGGACGACCCCTACTGCCTGGGGATACAGGAGACGTGGCTGCACGACTGGTACTGGCGCGCCGTGGGCATGAGCGCGGAACGCGACCCCGCCCGACGTCGGCTCGGCGAGTGGGAGGCGCACCAGGCCCACGCCGCCATCGAGAATTGGCAGCGATGGTCGCGTGGCGGCTCCCCCGTCCTGCGTCGACTGGCCGACGAGGGGGTGGTCGAAATCCTCGGTGGCCCACTGGCACACCCGTTCCAGCCCCTGATCGATCCCGCCGTGCTCGACTTCGAACTCGACGCCGGATTGACCGACGCCCGGCTGCGGCTCGGCAACCGGCCGGCGGGGATCTGGGCGCCCGAGTGCGCCTACCGGCCCGGGCTGGAGGACCACTACGCCGACCACGGCATCAGCCACTTCCTGCTCGACGGCCCCACCCTGCAACATGTCGGCGCCAGCACCGCCACGGCCCACCCGATCGGGGACTCCGGGGTCGTTGCGTTCGGCCGCGACCTCGACGTCACCTATCGAGTGTGGTCACCGCGTCGGGGGTATCCCGGCGGAAAGTGGTACCGCGACTTCCACACCTACGACCACACCTGGGGCTTCCGGCACAGCCGTGTCACCAGCAACCGGACCGCCCCACAGGACAAGGCTCCCTACGATCCCGAGCGCGCCCGCGCCGCGGTCGAGCACGATGCCCAGGACTTTGTGGCAACCGTCCGGCAGCGCCTGATCGACATCGCTGCGCAGCAGGACGGCCGACCCGGCCTCACCGTCGCGGCCTACGACACTGAGCTGTTCGGGCACTGGTGGTACGAGGGTCCGGACTGGCTCGCGGCCGTGCTCCGCCTGCTCCCCGCGGCTGGCGTGCGCGTCACAACGTTGGCGGGCGCGATCTCGAGCGGTCTCGTCGGCTCCCCGATCCGACCCGAATCGGGGTCGTGGGGCGCGGGCAAGGACTGGCACATCTGGGCCGGGGAAGAGGTCCACGACCTCGTGGCCGACAACTCCCGAGCCCAGGCGAAGGTCCTGGATCTGCTCAAGACTCTGGACCCGGACTCCGGGCGCAGCCCGGTGGCGGATCAACTGGTGCGAAATCTCGTTCTGGCACTGCAATCCGACTGGGCATTCATGGTCAGCCACGACTCGGCCGCCCACTACGCGCGCGGCCGGCACAACACGCACCACTGGTCCGTGGCCGAACTCGCCGACTGGGTGGAGCAGTTCGGCTGGAATGATGCCCGCCCCGTGGACCTTGCCGCCCGGCAACGCAGCGTCGACGCCGCATTCGGCCACATCGACGCCCGGCAACTCCGATATCGTCGCTGACGTGCACATCCTGCACATCGCATGGGAGTACCCACCGCTGGTCTACGGCGGTCTGGGCCGCCATGTCGGTGCCCTGGCCACGGCGCAAGCCCGCGCCGGGCACGACGTCGTGGTGATCACCCAGACGGAATCCGCTGCCATCGACGAGGTCGTCGACGGGGTGCGAGTCATCCGCGTCAATCGGGCGGATACCGAGGTTCCGTTCCGCGAGGACACGCTGCTGCAGTGGGTCGCGAGTCTGGAGGATTCGCTGATCCAGGCGGTGGAGCGCCTGGCCCCCACATGGCGACCGGACGTGATCCACGGCCACGACTGGATGATCGCCCACGCCGTCGCCGCAGCCCAGCAACTGGTGGCCGCGCCCATCGTGGCCACGTTCCACGCCACCGAGGCCGGTCGCCATCAGGGCTGGTTGCCCACGGAGTTGTCCCATGCGGTCCACCGGATCGAGTGGTGGCTGGCCCACTTGTCGACCCGCATCATCGCGTGTTCCGCTCACATGCAGTGGGAGATCAACCGCCTGTTCGCGATCCCCGAGGCGTCGATCGCGGTCGTGCCCAACGGCATCGACCTCGCGCAGTGGACAACGACCGACTCGGCCCGGGCGCGGTCGCGCGCGACGTACGCGGGGGACGCACCTCTGATCGTCTTCGCCGGTCGACTCGAGTGGGAGAAGGGCATCCACACCCTCATCGACGCCATGCACCTGCTCCTGGCTGAAGTTCCGTCCGCTCGGCTCGTCATCGCGGGCAAGGGGGGCAAGTCTGCGGACCTGCAACGTCACGCCGAACGCCTCGAACTCGGCGAGTCCGTCCGCTTCACCGGGTGGTTACCCGAAGTCGACCTGCATGCGCTGGTGGCTGCCGCGGACGTTGCCGTCGTCCCGAGTCTGTACGAGCCGTTCGGGCTGGTCGCACTCGAGGCCGCGGCACTCGGCACCCCGGTCGTGGTGGCACGTACCGGCGGCCTGGCCGAGATCGCCGACGGGGGCCGGATCGCCGTGCCCTTCCCACCCGGCGATGCTGCCGCCCTGTCGCGCATCCTGGCCGCAGCCCTGGCAGACCCCGACACCATGCAGCGGATGGCGCAGGCCGCTTCGGCGGAGTTGGCGACCACCTACAACTGGGACCGGATTGCCAGGATGACCACACACATCTACGAGTCGGCGGTGACCTCGTGGGACCCGTCCGAACCAGCCCTGGCAGAACCAGTGATCGGTTCAGTTGACGCATCGGCTCCGGCGGGCAACCTGCTCACTGACGAGGTCTGATCCGCGGCAGCCCGGCGCTCCACCGCCACCTGGGTTTTGCGGGCGATGTCCGCCAGCGCTGCTCGCGTCACGGCGTTCGCCTCGTAGATCGCCACTCGGTCCTTGAGCACCCGAGCGGGGACGCCGCCGACGATGCTGAACGGTGGGCAACTGTCGCGAACGACAGCGTGGGCCGCGATCACCGATCCGTGACCCACATTGGCCCCGCGCAGGACGGTGGCCTTCGCCCCGATCCAGACATCCGCCCCGATCCGCACCGGCGACTTGATGATGCCTTGGTCCTTGATGGGAACGTGGATGTCTTCGGTGACGTGATCGAAGTCGCAGAGGTAGACCCAGTCGGCCACGATGCTGCCCGGACCGATCTCGATGTCCAAGTAGCAGTTGACGGTGTTGTCCCGTCCGAACACACACTTGTCGCCAACCGTCAGGACCCCCTCATGACAACGCAACCGGTTCTCATCGCCCACATGAACCCAGCGCCCGAGGATGAGTTGCCCGTAGCCCTTGCGCGCCCACACCTCGACCCGGCGGCCCAGGAACACGAAGCCGGTGGTGATGACGTGGGGATTGCGGACCTTGAACCAGAAGAAGCGCCAATAGCGAACCAGATACCACCACGACCAGGCCCGGTTGCGCACGATCCAACGCAGTGAGTCCAGAGTCAGGAATCGGGCCTGCCGGGGGTCTCGCGCCATGGTCAGGGTTTCGTCCCCGTCACGGACACGTTGTAGAACAGTCGCGCCGGCAGCACGTGATTCCACACGTGGCCGTCGATCCAGTTCAGCGTCGTCCACCCGCGGTAGGCGAACCGGTACCAGTTCCAGCCCAGGGAACCCGGGCGCACGGCGACTTCGACGGTCCGCACGGGCCAGCCGAACCACGACGCGGTGAACTCATCGGTCTCGGTGGCCACATCGATGGCTCCTGCGCGCAGACACAACCGCTCGAGTTCACCGGGATCGAACGTGTGGATGTCCACGACCGCCTCGAGGGCCGCCTCGCGTTCGGACTCCTGGATCTCCTCCGCGGGCCGGCCGTAGCGGTCACGTACCAGCGGCCAGCGGGTGACCCGGGTCGCGGCATGCCACGTGAGCCGCGACAACCGGCGGGCCATGAAGTCCCCTCGACGGGTGGGTTCGCCCGCAAAGACGAACCGTCCGCCGGGCTTGAGGACCCGCAGCACCTCGCGCATCGCGAGATCCAGATCGGGGATGTGATGCAGCACCGCGTGGCCGCACACCAGGTCGAACGTGTTGTCCTCGTAGGGCAGGCTCTCCGCGTCGGTGGCGGTGCCGGCGACGTCCAGTTCGAGCTCCTTGCCGGTGCGCAGGGCCACTTCGACCATGCGCGGTGACAGATCGGTGATCGTGCCGTGCTCGATGACTCCACCCAGCATCAGGTTGAGGGTGAAGAACCCCGTCCCGGCGCCGATCTCCAACGACCGGGCGTAGGGCGTCTGCACCGGACCAGCCACGTGTTCGAAACGTTCCCGGGCGTACGCGATGCAGCGATCGTCGTAGGAGATGCTCCACTTCTCGTCATACGTGGACGCCTCCCAATCGTGGTAGATCACGTTGGCGAGTTTGGGATCGTGCCACGCCCGGTCGATCTCGTCGGGGGTCGGCTTGGTGGTGACCTCGGCGCTGCTCATCGTCCGGTGAACTCCGCCTTGCCGGGCCCGTTCTCGATGAACGAGGTCATGCCGTCGTGTCGATCCTGAGTGGCGAACAGCGCTGCGAACTGCACTCGTTCGATGTTCAGGCCGCTCGCCAGATCCACCTCGAGTCCGGAATCGATGGCTTCTTTCGCGGCCCGCAGCGCGTAGGGCGGCCCCGCAGCCAGCTGCTGAGCCAGGCCCTGCGCCGCTGCGAGCACGTCATCGGGTGCCACGACCTGGTTGACCAAGCCGATCGCCAACGCCTCGTCGGCGGCCACGAATCGGCCAGTGAAGATCAGATCCTTGGCCCGCGCGGGACCGATCAGCCGGGACAACCGTTGGGTTCCGCCAGCCCCGGGGATGATGCCGAGCAGGATCTCCGGCTGGCCCAGGCGGGCGTTATCACCACAGATCCGTAGGTCACAACACAGCGCAAGTTCACACCCACCGCCCAGGGCGTACCCGGTGATCGCCGCGATCGTGGGCTTCGGGATACGTGCCACCGCCGAGAAGCAATCCGTCAGGTCGACGGAGTTATCCACCGCGTCGGTGTAGTCCCAGTCGGCCATCTCCTTGACGTCGGCCCCCGCGGCGAACACCTTGGGGCCGCCGTACAGGATCACCGCACGGACATCGGGGTCGTGGGTTACCTGGCTGGCGGCTTCGCGGATCTGCTTCTGCACCGTCGTACTGAGTGCATTCATGGGCGGCCGATCCAGTTGGATCGTCGCCACGCCCTCGGCCACTTCGACCTTGACGAACTCGCCCATCGCGCCGCGCCCCTTCTTGAGAACCCCAGCACAGGGTACTTGTGCGGCGGCACTGCTCAGGAACCCTCCCAGAACTCCTCAGCGTCCACGATGCAGCCACCGGCCTGTCCCAACTTGGCCAGACCGGCGCGGTCACCCGCGGCGAAGCCGTCGGGAGTCTTGTTACTCAAGGACGGGTACATCAACTGGTCCTTGTCGGACACATGATCCAGTCCCATCACGTGTCCCAGTTCATGCAGCACCAGGTTGCCGCGGCGGGCACCCGAGCCGAAGCCGGCACGCATCTGCCGGGCCTTGTCACGGTCGAAGACGGCGAAGCCACGGCCACTGATGACGGTGTCACCTTCGTACGAATACACCTGTCCCCCTTCGCCCCACGCGCCTTCGCTGAGCAAGGTCGAACGGGTCTTGGACTTGTCGTTGTCCACGTAGGCCACGACGATCTCTTCGTCCGTCCCCTGCTGCTCCCACCAGTCATCAGTGGTGGGAATCTCGCGGGTCGTGCCGGTGTAGCGGAAGGTCATTCCCGTCGCCTCGGCGATCTCGCCGAACGCCCTGGTGATCTCGGTGCGGGCACGGGTGCGCGCCGAGGCGGTGCTACGGCCCTTCTCCCGAGCCAGCGACGTGTTGACCTTGTACGTGATCTCGGTCTGGCAGGGGTTCCACCGGATGGGAAATTCACCCTGACCCGTGGTGGCCATCTGCAACTCGTAGGCGGCACCCGCCTGTGCGCCGACCCCACCGGTGACCGCAGTGGCAACCCCGACCGCCGTTGCGGTGGCGATCGCCGCAAGCATCCGGATCGTCGTGGCGCGCATCGGTACTCCCAGTGGTCACGTCCCCTGCATCTGCGATCGGCAGACCAAATCGGCCACTTGAACGGCTACCGCGCGCATCACCGGAATGGTGGATACGGTCTGCTCATGACTGACGGCTCGGCATGGCCAGGACGCTGGACCCCGCTGGGTGTGACACATGACGGACTCGGGGTCAACGTCGCGCTGTGGTCGCAAGGCGCGGACCGGGTCGAGTTCTGCGTGTTCGACGACACCGGAGCCGAAACCCGCTATGAACTCGCGGAGTCCACGTTCCACGTGTTCCACGGTTACGTGGCCGGCATCGAGCCCGGGACGGAGTACGGGTTCCGGGTGCACGGCCCGTGGGACCCCGGCAGCGGTCGTCGGTTCAACCCGAACAAGTTGCTCATCGATCCCTACGCGAAGGCCATCACCGGGGGGCTGACCCTGAACCCTGCGATCTACGGCCACGCGGGCGGTGACGACCTGGCGTTCAACGAACTCGACTCCGCTGCGTTCGTCCCCCGATCAGTGGTGGCAACGAACGGATTCGACTGGTCCGGCGACCGACATCCCCGAACGGCCTGGAGCGACACCGTCATCTACGAGGCCCACGTCAAAGGCATGACGGCGCGGCACCCCGACATCCCCGAGTCCTTGCGCGGCACCTACGCCGGCATGACCCACCCGGCAGTGATCGACCACCTGCTCACACTCGGGGTCACCGCGGTGGAACTGCTCCCGATCCACCACTTCGTCACCGAGACGACCGTCATGGAACGGGGACTGGCCAACTACTGGGGCTACAACTCGATCGGTTACCTGGCACCTCACTCCACGTACTCCGCTTCCGGTACCAAAGGGCAACAGGTCAACGAGTTCAAGGGCATGGTGAAGGCGCTCCACGCCGCTGGCCTCGAGGTGATCCTCGACGTGGTCTACAACCACACGGCCGAGGGCAACCAGATGGGTCCCACCCTGTCGTTCCGGGGAATCGACAACGGCAACTACTACCGGCTGACCGACGGACGCTTCTACACCGACTACACCGGCTGCGGGAACACGCTGGACGCCTCGAACCCGCACGTCCTGCAGTTGATCATGGATTCGCTGCGGTACTGGGTGACCGAGATGCACGTCGACGGGTTCCG
>CAZCRC010000007.1:0-21125 GCA_964500995.1 uncultured Actinomycetes bacterium | reverse complement strand
GCAGCATGACGTAGGTGGCTGCCACGGCCTTGAGCATGGCGACTTCGTGCCTCACATCGACCGGAACGATCAGGTCTGCGTCGTAGCGGTGCAGCGGCCCCGTCCCGTAGCGGTCTCGCGTCGCACGTTCGGCCGCGGCTGAGAACCGGCCGATCAGTTCACTGGTCAGCCGCTTCACGGCGGCCAAGGCGCGCATGGTGCCGTCGAACTCCAGCACCCAGTAGTCCATGGCGGTGATCCGATGTAGTGCCGCGCGCAAGGCTTCAGGGTCCGCGTGGGGCAGGTACCAGTCCACGCACCGCGCGACGATGCGATCCATCTCCTCCGCCGAGGCCAGTACCTGGGGCTCGAACCAGCGAAGTTGGATCGCATCATCGAGATCGTGGACGCTGTATGCGACATCGTCGGCCCAGTCCATGACCTGCGCCTCCAGGCTGACGGCCTGTCCGTGCGCCCCTGTGCGCACCCACTGGAAGACCTCGTCATCGTCGGTGTAGGCGCCAAACTTGCGTTGCCCCTCCTGCCGCAGCCAGGGGTATTTGCTCGTGGCATCCAAGGCGGCGCGGGTCAGGTTCAGCCCGACACTTGCCGGGGTGGTTTCGTCGATGACCTTGGCCTCGAGTCGCGTCAGCACCCGGAATGTCTGCGCGTTTCCTTCGAACCCGCCACACCGCGCCATCAGTGCGTTCAGTGCGTCCTCACCGTTGTGGCCGAACGGCGGGTGCCCCAAGTCGTGAGCCAGTCCGGCAACATCGACCACGTCGGGGTCGCAGCCGAGGGACTGACCGAGTTCGCGAGCCACCTGGGCGACCTCGAGGGAGTGGGTCAGGCGCGTACGCGGGACGTCGGACTCCCCCGCGACGAAGACCTGGGTCTTACCCGCCAGCCGGCGCAGCGCGGAACAGTGCAGGACACGCGCCCGATCCCGGGCGAACTGGGTGCGACCGGAGGCCTTGGCAGCCTCGGGAACGTATCGTTCGCGGTCGGCCTCGTCGTAGCGGGCCTCGGTCATGCCAGGTCGGAGGCGATGTGCCAGCGGTCCCACAGATGGAACCGGATCAATCCCGCGGACTCCTTGGCGACGTACTCCGGGGTCAACAGGGAACCGTCGCCCATGGCGGGGCCGCTGACGTGAGCCTCGAAGCCCAGCGCCTGCATGATGGCGGCACTTCGCGCCAGGTGCGCCCGGTCGGACACCACCGTGACCTGGTCCCAGCCCTGCCGCTCCGCTCGCGCAGCGACCGCCGACATGGAACTCAACGTGTCGCGCCCCTTCGGGATCGCCACCACCGATTCGGGTGGGACGCCCAGGCGCTGCAGATAGTCCGTACCGGCCTCGGCTTCGGTGGTGACGTCGCCTGGGATCGATCCGCCGACGGTGACGATCACGGGGGCGACCCCTTGGCGATAGAGCTCTGCGGCGTACTCCAGCCGGTTCGCGAGCACCGGGGACGGCTCCCCCCAGTACTGCGAGGCGCCGAGAACGACGATCGCGTCCGTGCGGGTGTTGTCGTACTGGCGCGCCTGTGAGACGACGGTTCCGGCCGCGAGCAGTCCCACCGCGAGCACCGCGGCGATCACCAGGAGCAGCAACGTGCCGACCGGTGAGCGTCGCCGACGAGCCGGGGGACGGCTTGCCGGACGGCGGGTGAGGGTCGGTGCAGACACTCGCTCATTGTGGCCGATGAAATGTCCGGATTGCCAGACCGCAACAGCGCGACTTACCGGACTCTGATGCGCTCACCCCCTTGTCCTCCGGGGTGATCCACGGTAACGTACAACCAAATGGTTGTATCTATTCACCGGGAGGATGACCTCACCGACGACGACGTGGATCGCATGTTCCGCGCACTGGCCGACCGCACTCGGCGTGACATCGTGCGCCGCACGCTTGTCAGCGAGGTATCAGTGTCGGACCTGGCACGCGAGTACGACATGTCCTTTGCGGCAGTCCAGAAGCACGTGTCAGTCCTCGCGACGGCCGGACTGGTGAGCAAGCAGCCACGAGGACGGGAGCGGATGGTGCGAGGCAACCCCGAGATGATCCGACGCGCACAACAGCTCCTGGAGCAATTCGAGCAACTGTGGCGGCACCGCGTCGCCCAACTCGATGCGCTCCTGCATGACGAGCCCTGACCCCAAGCCGATCCCCACACAACGAAGGAAGACAAGGTCCCATGCCCATCACTGCTGTCACCAGAGACCCTGACGCGCTGACCCTGACCGTGGCCGCGGAGTTCGATGCCCCCGTCGCTCGGGTGTGGAACGCCTACGCCGACCCCCGCCAACTCGAGCGGTTCTGGGGGCCGCCGACGTATCCAGCCCGCTTCACGCGGCACGACATGTTCGTGGGCGGACGCAGCGCCTACGCTATGACCGGTCCGGAGGGCGACGTATCTCGCGGCTACTGGGAGTTCCTGGCGGTGGATCCGCAGCGTTCATTCGAGGTTCTCGACGGCTTCGCCCGAGAGGATGGCTCCCCGAACAACGATCTGCCCGCGATGCGGATGGTGTTCACGTTCGCCGAGACCCCCAGCGGCTCCCGCGTGGAGACCGTGACCTACTTCAACTCGGTTTCGGAGTTGGAGCAGTTGGTCGGGATGGGCATGGAAGAGGGCATGCGCGCAGCCATGGGCCAAATGGACGCGGTCATTGCCGATCTGGCGACGTTTGCCTCGGACCTCGCCACCTCAACCCAGATCCTGTCCGACACACAGGTGCGGGTGAGCCGAGTAATCCGGGGCACGGTCGATCAGGTGTGGCAGGCACACAACGACGCAGCACTGATGCGGCGGTGGCTGCTCGGACCCGACGGCTGGACCATGCCGGTATGCGAACTGGCTGACGGCGTCGGCGGCACCTATCGCTACGAGTGGGAACAGGGCGACGAGCGGTTCGGATTCACCGGAACCCTGCTCGAGGAGTCGGCGCCGCATCGGGCGGTGACGACCGAACAGATGATCGGGATGGAGGGGGAACCGTCGATCAACGAGATGACGCTGACGCCCGTCGAAGGCGGGACACTACTGTCAATCGTGATCACGTACCCGAATGCCGAGGTGCGCGACATCGTGTTGGGCACCGGCATGACCGACGGTATGGAGACCAGCTACGCCCGCCTCGAGCGGGAGGTACTCGCCGTCGCCTGAGCTCCGAGCTCGGCGGGCCGGGTCAGGAGGTCGGCGACAGGCCCTCGTGGAGAGCGATCTGGTTGCCCCCGATCATCTTGGCCCGGTACATCGCCTGGTCCGCGCGCGAAATGGCCGCATCCAGGCCTTCATCGCGTGCCAGCGCAGTCAGTCCGATGCTGATGCGTGGCTGCAGGGTGATGTCACCGAACGGGTGGTCGGCATTGACGGCCGTGAGCACCGATTCCATGACCGCGACCGCATCGGCGGTTGTCCGAATGCCCACGAGGACGATCAGGATCTCGTCGCCACCCATCCGGGCGACCATGTCACCGGCGCGAAGGGCACCCGTGACCCGCTCACTCACGACGCGCAGGAGCTCGTCGCCCGCTTCGTGGCCGTGAGCGTCGTTGACGACCTTCAGGTTGTCAAGGTCACCGAAGGCGAGGAATGTCTGGCTGCGATCGTCAGCGCCGTCACCTTGGAGTCGCAGCAAACGCCCTCGACCGCCGGCGACGCCCACGTCACCACACCGGTTCGGTCGAACTCGATGATCGCGTCCGCCGATGCCGCCAGCAGGTCCCGCCATCGGTTCTCCTCCGAGGCCACCTCGCACCCTGGAGAAATCGATTCACCAGCCAAGGTCCGACTATGGCATGCGTCACGTCAGGGCGCCGTTCGAGGATCATAGGCTTGCGGTCGCTGCGAGCCCGCAAACCGATTGATCAGTCGGCTGCCGCATGGGCCTGGCGCAACCGGGTCGCCAGACCCGAGGCCCTACTCACGCGACGACTCAACGCTGCCTCCAGCGCCGCACGGGAGCCGATGATGGCCACTTCGGTCCTGGCACGGGTCACGGCCGTGTACAGCAGTTCCCGGGTCAGGATGCGCGACTGCGACTCGGGCAGCACGACGACCACCCGGTCGAACTGGCTGCCTTGCGCCTTGTGGATCGTGAGCGCGTAGGCCGCCACCGCCTCGGATCCCAGCCGTTCGGGGGCGACCATTCGATCGTCGGCGAACGCGACACGAATGTCCCCACGATGATTGACCACCACTCCGGTGTCGCCGTTGTGGAGTCCCGGGACCACCCGGTTCCGGGTCACCATCGTCGGCTGGCCGAGGGGCCACTCCCCCGGGTCGATCGGGAAACCCTCCCGGACCTGGCGACTCCAACTGCTCACGCCGTATCGACCACGGCGATGGGCGCACAACACGCGCAGACTGTCCAGCACCGTCAGCGCGTCGGCCGCGTTCCCCGCACTCGCGGCGTCATGCAGGCCTGCCCCCCACTGCGCGATCCACTCGCGGACGAGGTCCGGCGGAGCTGCGGCACTGTCGAACCAGTGCAGTCCACTCCCGGGGGATAGCCGCCCGCCAGCAGGGAGCAACGCCTGAACAGCATCGGAATCGCCGTCTCGGATTGCCCGCGCCAGCGAGGCCACCCCTCCATCGTTTCGGTAGTTCGTGGTCAAGCGGACGGTGGGGACAACCCCGCAGCCGACCAGATCCGCCAGTGCGTTCCCCGCGGCGACGGAGGCGAGCTGATCGGGGTCGCCGACCAGAATCAGTCGACTGTCTGGGCGCAGCGCTTCGAGCAGCGCATCGAGCATCGCGACGTCCACCATCGAGGTCTCGTCAACGATGACAATCTCGTGGGTCAGGGGGTTGTCACGGGTGCGGCGAAATGTGTTGATGTCGCCGGGTATCGGATCGAGCAGTCGATGCAGGGTCGATGCGGACATCCGACTCACCCGGCTCCCCGACCCGGCATCCGCCGCCACCACCCCCTGTTCGTCCGCGATCGCCTGCTTCAGCCGCGCTGCTGCCTTGCCCGTGGGCGCGGCCAACGCGATCGACGGGAACCGACCCGACGACTCCTCGAACGCACGCAGGATCCGAGCGATCGTGTAGGTCTTGCCGGTCCCAGGCCCACCCGTCAGGATGGCCAGCCGGTGGGACAACACAGTCGTCACCGCCTCGCGTTGCACCTCGTCGAGGTCGTCGGCTTGCGGCACCTGCGCGCGAGAGAGAACGCCCCCGATCCGCGCGACCAGGTTGTCGGCGATCCGCTGCTCCGCCTGCCAGTAGCGCTGCACGTAGAGCTGGCCCTCGGACAGCCGCAGCGGAGCCTGCTCACCCGAGGTCACCGGCGATTGCGCCAACTGACGGGCCCACGTCGCGGGGTCGGGCCACGCCAGTTCGGGAACGTCACCCTCCACGACCGGCAACGCTGCCTCGGGTTCGGCCAGTTCGACCAGTACTGCGCCGTTCCCGAGCGCACTCAGCGCCAGGCACACCCCAAGCACGGCCTCGTCCGATGTGTCCCCTGCAATGGACGCGATACGTCGGCCGACCCGCACCACGTCCTCGGGAATCCGCTGGGAGTTCACGACGTCCGCGGCCTCGGTCATCGTCGTACTCCCGGCACACCGCGGGAGGTGACCCCGGACAGCAGATCGGAGGTTCGCATGATCAACGACGCACTCGGCCGCCACGAGAACACCCCCGTGTCGGCTGGAGTGTCCGGGCCCACCATGCCGCGCACGAACAGGTACAGCACTCCGCCCAGTGCTTGGTCCGGATCGTAGGTGTCGGCGAGGCGCCACCGAAGATGCCGGTGCAGCGCCACGCTGTAGAGCAGCGCCTGCAGCGGGTAATGGCTGTCCATCATGGCCGTCGCCATAGCTGCCGTGCCGTAGTGGTCGGTGCTGAGCGGTTGGTCGCCTCCCCAGGGCCCCAACCAGTTCGTCTTATAGTCGGCCACCACGTACCTGGGCCCGGTGTCGGAGTTCCACCGCAGCACGGCGTCGATCTGCCCGGACAGGAACCCACGCAGCCGAAGGTCACCGCTGAGTTCTGCCAGACGCTGGGGGTAGTCAGCCAGTGGATCGTCGGCCGGGATCTCCTCTGCGAGCAGGTTGGCCAGTTGCGCCAGCGTCGCCGCGCCACCCCCGGCGCCCGCGTTCAGTGCGATCTCAAAGTCCAACTCCGCCGCCCGATTCGCTGCGCTGAAGGCAGTCAGGTCGGCGTTGTCGACCAACGACCCCAACGGCGTGGTCATGGACAGCCGGAGTGCTTCTGCGAGTTGCTCGGGCGTGACCCCCGGAATCCGGAACCGCGCCAAAGCGTCGCGGCAGTTCGTCGGCAATTCGTCGATGCGGTCGCCCTCGGTGACCTCGAGGATCTGATGGACCATCGTGCCGAAACCCGTGCCGCTGGGTAGGTCGGACCACGGCGACACTCGACCCGCCATCGGCGGTTCGTCGACATCGTCGCCTGGCTGCTCACCCCTGTCGGGTTCGTCCACCGTGGCACCGTCCGCGTAGGCGATGTCGTGCGCCGCTCGAGTGATGCTTGAGAACGACCGCCGACTCCAGTCCCGGTCCAGGTGTCGGGAGAAGTTCGCGGCCTGGCACGACATCGGCACGGGCGCGGACTCGGGCATGACGACGCGATCACCGCGCACGACGTCGGTGACGTCGATCGCCGGGGTCTGCCTGGCCCATTCCTGCCAGGCGTCCTGGTCATACTCGGGTTCGGGACGCTCGTGATCCGCGGCCGCCGCACCCAGGATCCGATGCAGGGCACTGCGCCGAGTCCGACCCTGGTACGCGAGCCACGCCCAGTGCCACACCACCCGGTTCACCGCCCGGGTGAGCGCCACATACAGCAGTCGCATCTCTTCGTCGTCATCTTCTGCATCGGCGATGGCCTGCGAATTGCTGAGACCCTCGCAGGGTTCCCGCAGGTCGAGCAACCGCTCACCTCGGTGGTGAAAGCGCGCCGAGCGGTTGGGGTCGCGGTGCTGACCGGTCCAGCCGAATGGCACGAAGACCATCGGGAACTGCAGCCCCTTCGCGGCGTGAATGGTCATGACCACGACTGCCGACTGCTCCGTCTCCCGGCGCAACGGTTGCTCGATCGTCGGGGTGACCGTCTGCGCTGCGAGCCAGTCGGCGAGGGCAGCCACAGGCATGCCGGTGGCTCGCTGCTGAGCCGCGAGCGTCTCCGCCACGTGGCGCAGGTCCGCCAGCCGCCGTTCGTCGCCGATCGCTGTCATCGCCGACTCATCGCCCAGAACCGCCGCCGCCAATGCCGGGAAGCCGCCGGCAGCCACCACCAGACGCAGCCGCTGCAGCGCAGCTCCGTACCGCTCCGCGAAAGCATCCGGATCAGCCGCCAACCACGCCGCGCTGCCGCCGAGCAGGGCCAGCGCGGCCGCATTGCCGCGCGCGGGATACCCCGGATCGGCCAGAGCCCGCAGCATGGCGAGCCAATCACGCGCGGCCGGGGATCGCAGGACGTTGTCGTTGCTGTTGACGCGGCAGGCGACCCCCCGATCCCGCAGTTCCCGAGCCACGAGGTCTGCTTCGTAGCCAGTGCGGGTCAAGACCGTGATGTCGGCGGCCCGAAGGTCGCGCAGCGTCCCGCCCTGATCCAGTCGCCATCCCGACCGCAGGGCCGTGACGATCTGGTCGGCGGTATCCGCAGCCACGTCGTCGCGCAGCACGGCCACGCCACCTGGCCGAGTCAGGATTCGACCGCAGAAGGCGGGGACCGGTTCCCCGGTCGCCGTGACGAGTAGCGATTCCTGCTGCGCCGCAGTGATGCGCTCGCCACGGATTCGGGGGGCAACACTGAGCACTCGGTCGCCGAACAGCAGGTTGACACCCGCAACAACACCCGGGTCGCTGCGGTAGTTGGTGGTCAGGGTCTTGGTGTGCTGGGCCGCCCGTGAGGCCCGCTCGTACGTGTGGACATCCCCGCCGCGGAAGGCGTAGATCGCTTGCTTGGGATCGCCGATCAGGACCAGGCGGGAATGCCCGTGGAAGACCGTCTCCAAGACCTCCCACTGCGCCTCGTCGGTGTCCTGGAACTCATCCACCAGGACCACCGGGTACAGCCGGCGCAGCACGTGGGCGGCCTGGGCCGCCGCCGGACTGTCGTTGATCACTTTCCTCAGCAGCAGAATCTGATCGTCATACGTGACCACCCCGCTGCTTCGGCGCAGGCGCTCGGCACGTGCCCTGGCCGCCTGGGCGAAATGTTGGGCCAGGCTCGGATCCTGGTCAGGACTCGGCAACTGATCCAGCGAGATCACCGACTGCCCGTCCGTGACCGCCTCGATGGCCTTCGTGCGGGCGTCCTTCGCCGACAGCGTGAAGTGGGGATCCTGCGCCGTAGCGATGAAGGCGTCGGTGGCCGCCATCGTCGCCAAAGCTTCCAACCCGGCCAGATGCGTCTCGCCGGGTTCGGACTCCCCCAAGATCCCCAGTTGACGCATCGCCTGGGAGCAGAACCGGTGCACCGTCGAGATGGTCGTGGCGTCGAAGTTCAGCAGCGAGGCGCGCAGTCTGCTGCGTGCCGGCTCGAGCGGCTGAGTCAGCAGATGCCGGTCTACTTCGTGGACCGGGGCACGCCGGTGTTCAAGAACCTCGAGGCTGTGACTGAGTTGTGACCGGATTCGATCACGCAGTTCCGCGGTCGCCGACCGGCCGAAGGTGATCACCAGCAGGTCCTGTGGCCGTACGTCCTCCTCTGCGAGTAGCCGTGTGGCCAGCGCCGCGATTGTGTGAGTCTTGCCCGTCCCGGCACTGGCTTCGAGCAAGGTCGTGCTGGCGACCGGCGGCAGCGGACCGCAGGGATCGAAGGGTTCCGTCACGACGGCTCCCGAAAGGCGAAGGCGGCCAGTTGCGCGAACAGCGACGGCTGCGCCGGCAGCCAGTTGCCCGACATGGGCGCGACCTCGGTGAGGACACTCCAGTCGGAAGCCCAGAGCATCCGGCTCTCTGGCGCGTCCTGCTCGCCGCGCCCTCCGAATGGGCCAGACCATTCTCTTCGCGCCTTCTCGGTGGCCTTGGCCACGTCCGGCAACTCTTGCGCGTAGGCGTAGCTGGTCTTGACCGAGAACGGCAAGGGTCGGGCAAGACCCACCCGGCGCAAGTACGCCAACAGGCGCAGCCACTTCGCAGCGACGCCCTGGTCCCAAGGTCGCTCCCGATGCATCGTCGCTCCTCGGTTCCCCGGGGAGATCACGACCCCCTCGGTGGGAACTCCAGCAGCGGAGAGGGCCGCAATACGGATCCGCAGGTCCAGGACACCGGCAGCCTTGCCGCGGCTATACGTGAGGTCCACGATCGGCCCGACCGGTGGATGGGGCAGCACCCCGGTGAGAACGGTCCCCGTCTGCGCATCGAGCGGCAACTCCAGATGGACATACTCGGCAGGCGCGACCTCGCTGGAGGCGACGGAGCGCGCCGCAGTGCGCACGTTCGCCACCTTGGTGGCGACCCGCTGCCAGGCCGCATCGGCACCCACCACCGGCAACCGTCCCCGGGCGGCGGCCACCTGTTGCGCCGTGTCGAGTTCATCGCCGGTCGTCAGCAGGTCGTTGCCGATCGCCCACTCCGCCAGCCCGGTGAGGTCGATCGGCAACTCCAGGTCGTCCGGTTCCTGGTCACGCTCGATCGGCAGCCCGAGTCGTCGCAGGAACGCCTTGGCCGGGCTCTTCCAGAATGCGAGCAGGTCGTCGACGGAGACGTCCTCGTCCACCATGGCCAATTCCACGGCGCGCACGGGTTGTGGGGCCTCGCGTTCGGCCGATGCCAGGGCAGCTGCCGTGCGATCGAAGCTCGACGCGACGGCGTCGCGGGAGTCCGTCGTGAAGTTCCGCGGGTCGTGGGCGACCAGAGGATGGTGATGAACGACGTCGCCGACGGCATCCAACAGTTCGGCAAGGGGTGCCGCGGGCGGTAACGAACCACCCGTCGCGGGGTTCCGCGACGAATAGGTGATCACCAGATGCTGCTGCGCGGCACAGATGGCGTCCAGGAACAGTTGCCGATCTTCGGCTCGGGGATCGCGCTCGCCGGGTCGAGGATCCAGAGCCAAGAGATCGTTGCCACCCAGAGCGACGGCGCGAGGGAACGCACCGTCGTCCATGCCCAGCAGGCACACGACCCGGAAGGGGATGTTGCGCATGGGCCGCATCGCGACCACATCGACTCCCCCGGCGAGCAGTCGAGGTCGTGGACCGAACCGCGCCAGTTCCGCGTCGAGGAGGACAGCCGCCTCGCCCAGTCCGATCTGCTCGTCGCCGTCAAGGGCCTGGGTGACGACCGCCAGGGCAGCCGCGAGGTGCCACTGCTCCCCGCCCACCAGTGGCTCGATCCAGTCAGCGATCGCGGCGGCCCACTGTCGCGCGGGGTGCGGCGTTCGGGCGAACTCCCACGCCTGCTGCAGCACCGAGACCACCTGGTCGAGCACGGCAACAAGGTGCACGTCGGAGTCCGCGGCGTGCTTGATCGGCGCGACACCGCGCATGAGGGCGAACTCGCGACCATCGACCACCAGTCCCGCGGCCAGTCGGTCCAGTCCGTACTGCCAGGTGTTTCGCGGACCGGCGGCCACACTGAAAGCGTGGCGATGCTCGGGCGACAGTCCCCATCGGATGCCCGCCTCGGTGGCCAACCTCTCGATCCGACCGTGGTCTGCGGAGTCGAGGTCGAATCGCTGTGCGACCGCCGGCAACTCGATGAGGTCCATGACTTCGGCAGTCGTCATGCGGGCGGCCAGAAGGTCGACAAGGGTCTGGACGACCTGCAGCACTGGGTTGTCGATCCGAGCGACGCGATCGGCCACGGAGACCCTCAGGTCGCGCGTCGGTCCCTGGATCGGCGAGGTGGTGGTGCCGAACACCTGCGCGATCAGCGGGGCGAACACATCAAGGTCCGTGCACATGATCAGGACGTCGCGCGCCTGCAGGGTCTCGTCCTTCACCAACAGGCGCAGCACCTGATCGCGCAGCACTTCCACCTGGCGCAGGGCGCCGCAGCACCCGTGCACCGTCAGTGAGTCGTCACCCACGGACGTCACCTTGCGAACGGGTTCGTCACGAACGATCCCGGCCTGCACCCTCGTGAGCAGCGTTGCGCCCGCCTCGGGATACCCGGTCAGTCGTTCGCGCTGCGGCATCATCGCCTCGAGGCTTCGGACAGCGAACAACTCCTCGTCTGCGAGCGTGGCCACGAGTTGGTTCTGATCCATGTGTTCGTGCCGATTCGCGGCGTGTCCGGGTGAGTGTTCGACCATCAGGACAGCCACCTCGCGGTCACGAGCGAGCGCCGCAAGGAGTTGCAGATCCAGGGAGCCGTAGCGGGTGACGCCGACCACGGCCAGAAGCCTCGGCAGATCGACGTCACCGACCCCTTGGTCCAGGACGTCACGGACCCGCAACGGCCAGGGTGCAGTGCCGACCTGTGCCAGGACGTGCCGGAACACGGCTGCCTGCCACACGTGCTCCGCCGGGGTCTGGCTGTCGTCCCCCGCTTGCCACGCGAGCAGGAGTTCGGGGCGCTGGGTGGCGTAGTTGTCGAGCAACTGGGCAGTCTCGCGCGCCACTGCGATCCGCCGCGCCTCACGCGTGCCGTCCCGCAGGTGATGGCGCAGTCCCACGAACGCGTCGTCGTCACCATTCACAAGCTCGTCCACTGCGCGCAGGCAGTGCCACTGCAACGCTGCCGGCAGCCACGGATCGTCATCGTTCCCGGCACCGGCCAGCACCGTGGCCATGAGGTCCTGGGGCTGAACGAAGTCGACCCCCGCGCACACCCCGTCCTCGGCATGCGGATCGGACACCCCGAGGCGTCGGGCCAGTCGGCGGGTGAGGTAGCGCTCCATGCCCGGAGTGGGGACCACGACCAGTTCCCGGGCGAAGGGGTCGCCCGACGCAGCCATGTACCAGTCGGCCAGCCAGTCGGCCAGCGCCTCACTGGACCACGCGGTGATCAGGCGCAGACCTTGTGACACAGTCAAGCTCCCCCTCGTGGTGAAAGATCCGAGACTAACCCCGAGCCCCGATCCACCGACCTACGCCGTGCCGGATCCTGATGTGTCCAGCCGGGCCCGCGCTGCCTCGAGTCGGGCCACCGGGACCCGGAACGGGGAGCACGACACGTAGTCCAGGCCGACCTTGTCGAAGAAGTGCACACTCTGCGGATCACCGCCGTGCTCACCGCACACGCCCAAGGTGAGGTCGGGGCGCACGGCGCGTCCCTCGTCGGCAGCCATCGCGACCAGGCGGCCGACGCCGGCTTCGTCGATCGACTCGAACGGCGAGACTCCGAACACGCCGCGCTCCAGGTAGGACGAGAAGAAGTTCGCCTCGACATCGTCGCGACTGAAACCCCACGTCGTCTGCGTCAAGTCGTTCGTCCCGAACGAGAAGAACTGCGCAGCCTCGGCGATCTGACCAGCCGTCAGCGCCGCACGCGGCAACTCGATCATTGTGCCGATCGGGAACGTCAGGGTGCAGCCGTGGGCTTCGGCGACCGACGCCAGCACCCCCGCGGCCTCATCGACCACGAGTTCCAACTCCTGCACTGATCCGACGAGCGGGATCATGATCTCGGCGCGCGGGTCACCACCGAGCCGTTGCCGGAAGCACGCCGCCTCGGCGATCGCCCGCACCTGCAGCGCGAACAGTCCCGGCAGCACCAGCCCGAGCCGCACGCCTCGCAGTCCCAGCATCGGGTTCTGCTCGTGATGACGTCGCACGGCCGCCAGCAGTCGCAGATCGGCCTCGTGCGGTTCGCCCCGCTGCTCGGCCACCGCGACCCGCACGGACAACTCCGTCAGGTCCGGCAGGAATTCGTGCAGCGGCGGGTCCAGTAGCCGGATCGTGACCGGCAGCCCGTCCATACGTTCCAGGATTCGGATGAAGTCCTTGCGTTGCAGCGGCAACAATTCCGCCAACGCGCGCTCCCGGTCCTCCGGCGACTCCGCCAGGATGAGCCGTTCCACGAACTTCTTACGCTCGCCCAGGAACATGTGTTCGGTGCGGCACAGCCCGATACCACCGGCCCCCATGCGCCGGGCACGGTCGGCGTCCTCGGGAGTGTCCGCGTTGCTGCGCACGCCCAGGCGGCGGACCTTGTCCGCGTGCGTCATGATCCGATCGACCGCACGCACCAGTTCCTTCGTCGCGTCGTCGGCATGGTCGAACGCGGCGTCGATCCCCGCGTCGAAGTACTTGACCACCGCTGACGGCTGCACCGGCATCTCGCCCGCGTACACGGCCCCGGTGGAGCCGTCGATGCTGATCGTGTCTCCCTCGGCCACGACCGTGCCGTCGGGCAGTGCCAGCTGCCGCGCGGCGTAGTCGATCTCGAGTTCCTCCGCGCCACACACGGCCGTCTTGCCCATGCCCCGCGCCACCACCGCAGCGTGCGAGGTCTTGCCGCCCCGAGACGTCAGCACCCCGACAGCGGCCACCATTCCGGCGAGGTCGTCGGGGTTTGTCTCGCGACGTACCAGGATCGTCGCGGTGCCGCCCGCAGCGCGGGTCACAGCAGTATCGGAGTCGAACACGACCTGACCCGACGCCGCGCCCGGCGACGCGCCCATGCCGCTCGTCAGCTTCTTCGCACCTGCCGCCAGGTCGAACTGCGGGAACATCAACTGCCCCAACTGGGCACCCGTCACGCGCCGCAGCGCCTCGTCCATGTCGATGTGGCCCTCGTCCACCAGTTGCACCGCGATCCGGAACGCCGCCGCAGCTGTCCGCTTGCCCACACGGGTCTGCAGCATCCACAACGTGCCCTGTTGGATCGTGAACTCGATGTCGCACAGGTCGCGGTAGTGCTCTTCGAGCTGGGCCATGAGCTGCTGCAGTTGCTCGTACGCGGCGGGGTCCAACTCCGACAACGAACTCAGCGGCAGCGTGTTGCGGATCCCAGCAACGACATCCTCGCCTTGGGCGTCGGGCAGGTAGTCGCCGTACACCCCGGTCGCACCTGTCGCCGGGTCGCGGGTGAACGCCACTCCCGTGCCTGACCCCTCGCCCAGGTTGCCGAACACCATCGTCTGCACGTTGACGGCAGTGCCGAGGTCGTGCGGGATGCGCTCCTGACGCCGGTACAGCATCGCTCGCTCGGTGTTCCACGACTCGAATACCGCCAGGATCGCCATCATGAGTTGGCGATCGGGATCCTGCGGGAAGTCATGCCCCGTCTCGACGCGGACGAGATCCTGGTAGTCGGCCACCAACTTCTGCAACACCGGCACCGGCAGTTCCACGTCGGCAGCGCTGCCACTGTCTCGCACAGCGGCCGACAGTCGCTCCTCGAACAGGTCGGAGTCGATACCCAAGACGGTCTTGCCGAACATCTGGATCAGGCGGCGGTAGGAGTCCCAGGCGAAATGCTCGTCACCTGCCTCCGCGGCGACCCCCGCGACCGTCTGGTCGTTCAATCCGATGTCCAGGACGGTCTCCATCATGCCGGGCATCGAGAATTTCGCCCCCGACCGCACACTCAGCAGCAGCGGCGAGTCCGCCGACCCCAACGTGCGACCGGTACTGACCTCGAGCCGTCGCAGCGCGTCATGCACCTGCTGGTTCAACTCCGGCGGCGGAGCCGAGTCGCGCAGGAAGTGACGGCAGGCCTCGGTCGTGATGGTGAACCCGGGTGGAACCGGCAGCCCCATCCGCGTCATCTCGGCCAGGTTCGCCCCCTTGCCCCCCAGCAGGTCCTTCTGGTCCATGCCGCCTTCGCTGAAGTCGAACACGTAGTCCGGCGAATCGACGGTGCTTGTCATGGGGACCTCCTCGGTGGCATCTGCCACCACCAGTCTGCCGGTCCGCCCCACCGCCGTACAGGGGGCGAAGGTCCCGCTGGAGTGCTCAGCCCCCGCTGGTCGCCAACTCCGCGTCCGCCAACCCGACCCGCTGCGACCCCTCAAGGTGGGGGCTGCGCAACCAACCCTCCGGCAGCGCGACCGGCCTGGCGCCACTCGTGCGTCCCCGGGGACCGGCGGCGGGCGGCAGGGATGGCTGGTCGGTGTCGATGAGCGCGAGCAGTCCGTCGATCTCGGCCAGGCTGTTGACCTGCCCCAGTCCGGCGCGCACGTGCCGCTGCACCCGATACCCCTTGAAGTACCAAGCGTGGTGTTTGCGGATCTCCCGACAACCCACGTACTCGCCGAACGCCTCGATCAGCAGTACCGCGTGGCGTCGGTAGGTCGCGATCACCCCGGCCAGGTCCGGCGACGGGCGCACCTCCCGCCCGGACAAGCGATCGGCCAACTGCCCGAACAGCCAGGGTCGGCCCAGGCAACCGCGGCCGATCACGACTCCGTCGCACCCGGTCTCGGCCATCATGCGAGCGGCATCGTCGTGGGTCCAGACATCGCCGTTGCCCAGGATCGGGATGTCGGGGATGGCCTCTTTGAGCCGCGCGATTGCGGACCAGTCGGCGGTTCCGCCGTAGAACTGCTCGGCGGTCCGTGCGTGCAAGGCGATCCACGCGACCCCGGCGTCGGCGGCCGCGCGACCCGCCTCGAGGTACGTCAGGTGGTCGTCGTCGATTCCTTTGCGCATCTTCACTGTCACCGGGATCCGCCCATCGGCCGCGGTCACCGCAGCGGTCACGATGTCGCGGAACAGATCCCGCTTCCAGGGCAGCGCACTACCGCCGCCCTTGCGGGTCACCTTGGGCACCGGGCAACCGAAGTTCAGGTCGATGTGGTCGGCCAGGTCGTCGGCCACCACGCGGCGGACCGCCTGCGCCAACGTGCCGGGATCGACGGTGTAGAACTGCAGCGACCGCGGGGACTCATCAGCGTCGAACGAGATCAGCCGCTGGGTCTTGTCGTTGCCTTCGACGAACGCCCGCGCCGTCACCATCTCCGAGACGTAGAGGCCAGCGCCCTGCTCCCGGCACAGCCGCCGGAATGCCCGGTTCGTAATGCCCGCCATCGGCGCCAGCACCACGGGCGGCGACACACTCAGCCCCGACACCTGCAGCGCGGGCGCAACGGCGAGGTCGGTGGACATGTGCCCCAGTGTCCCATCCCCACCGTGTCCACGACTCAGACCGCGAGGCGTTGCCCCGCAGCCCCGAGTCGCAGCACGCCGTACTCCGGGAAGCCTTGCAGCCATCGAGGAGCGGGGTCAGCGCAGGCCCACAGCGCCGTCGCCAGGGCGTCAGCGATCTCGATACGGGGGCCCACCACTGTGACGGACCCACCTCTGGGCTGATACGCGCCGCCCCAGATGTGGCCGCCTCGCTCATACTCACCGGACGTCGCGACCGCCGCGTCACTGACCGCCAGCACCTCAGCGACCGCTCCGGGCAGTGCGGGGTGGCGCACCGCGACGTGCCAGGGCCGATCACCGTTGTGGCCGGCCACCACCACGTCGCCGCCGACTCCGAGGTTCCAGTCCGTCCAGCCCCGCTCGCGCAGCGCCTGCTCCGCCTGGGCCATGGCCCATCCCTTGACGTACCCCGTGGTGTCGACCTGGCCGCGTCGGTTGGTGGGCCGGAACGCGCCGTCGGTGCGCTGCAGCAGCGACAGGCAATCGGTCAGGACCTCGCGCATCTCGTCGCTCATCGTCGAGGCCTCACGGGCGTCCCGTTGCAGGCGGGATAATTCGCTGTCGGGACGAAACGGCGAGAACCGACGGTCGGCGGCTTCCAGGACCTCGCGGACAACGCTGCACATGTCCTGGATGTCGGGTGCGGGCGTGGCGAGTGAGACGACGGTCCCCATGACCTCGAACGTCGTCCGGTTGAGGGTCGTCACAGTTGATCCAATACGGACTGCAGCGACTCCCGGTACCCCTCGGACGTGACGGTCGCCCCGGACACCGAATCGAACGCGATGCCCTGCGCAGCGACGGACCGCTCGATGATCGGCAGCGCCTGGTTGTTGATGCTGATGCTCTCGCCATCACCGGTCGGATACACAAGGGCCTGTGACGAACAGATCGTGCCGTCCGCCCCCACGGTGGCCTCGACCTGCACGGGACCCCACCGGGTCATGACCGTGTCGCCCGTGTAGGTCGAGGCACCTGCGCACCCGGACGCCTCCTGCGTATCACCGGACGAGTTGCCGGCGGGGCGGGCCGCCGTGTCCGCGGCGGGCTCGAGCGCGCGATCGAACGTGGCCACCAGCCCAAGGGCGGCGGTTCCCAGCGCAACACCCGGCGCTATGGCGGTGAAGAAGTTCGTCATGATCAGACTCCGAAGTGTTCGAGGTGGATGCGATCCGCGGGAACCTTCGCCGCCCGCAGGGAGCGCTCGAGTTCCCGCTCCAGGGCAGGCGGCCCGCAGATGAACGTGTCACGTTGCGCCAGATCAGGCACAGCGGTGAGCAGGTGCTCGGGAGCGAATGGTCGCCCACCGGGCCACTGGTTGCGGGGACCGTCGACCACGAGCAACCGGCCCTGACGTTCGGCGACCATGGCGCGGATCTCGGTCAGGTGAGGGATGTGGCCGACGTCGGGCACCCGTGCGACGACCACAGGACGTTGGTCCGCCGAACAGTCGGCGAGCACGGCACGGATCACGGTGAGTCCGACCCCACCGCCGATCAGCAGAACCGGCCGCCCTTGGGCTCGGGCGGCAGTGAAAGTGCCGTACGGTCCCTCGAGCACCACCCGGGTTCCGGGCGGGACTGCCGCCATCTGTTCGGACCCGTCGCCGCTGAGTTTGATGGTGAATCGCAGGATCCCGTCACGCGGCCGAGCCGAGATCGAGATCGGGTGCGCCTGCCACCACAGGTCAGCGGTGAGCATCCGGATCAGGAAGAACTGGCCGGCGGTCACGCGACGCAGGCGACGGCTCTTCGTCTGCATCTCGATGGCCACCGTATTCACGGCGACGGTGGTCACCCGCGTCACGCGAGCCCGCCCCGTGGCCGCGGCGCGGATCAGGCCACCGACTCGCGACCACACGACGGCGGCCATAGCGGCGACGAACAGGCCGATCCACCACCAGTGACTGATGGGAGTTGCCGCCGAGAAGTCGGTGCTCAACGTGAGTTGATGGCCGAACCCCAGAAGTACGGCGAGGTATCCCGTGACGTGAACGCCCAGCCACATCTCGTAGGGCATCCGGGCGCGGATTCGCCGCCAACTGGTTCCGGCAACAATCAGGAACAGGGCAGTCGCCACCGTAGCCGCGACCAGCCACGACGAACCCGACAACAACGACAGGTATTCATCCCACGCCTGTCGCACGGATCCGCCGGCGAAGCCCACCGTGCTCGCGACAAGGTGCACCAGCAGGGCGAACACCGTGGTCATGCCCGCGATGCGGTGCCAGGCCCACAGCCGGTCCAGCCCTTCGGTCTGCTCCAGCCAGGCCGGTCGAGCTACCAGCACGAGTCCGACGAGTGCGGCCAACGCCGACACGATCCCCGCCCATTGCCCGACGATCAGCCACACCCCGCCGCGGTCGCCAAACTGCCCCAGGCCACCGTTGAACAGCCACAGCACACCGGTCCCGCCCACGGCGACACCCAGCAGCGTCGGCGCGATCCTGCGGCGGGGAGCACCATCGGCGTCCGTCGGCACGACGATGGCGGGCCGTTGCGCGATCGCCACTGCTGTCCTCCTCGATTCCGCGTCAGACGTGTCTCGTCCGCCGGTATCGAGCGTGTTCCCCCATCCCGATCGGGGGCAACAGGGCAGCGGTGATCTTTACCGACTGCCCACCGGATTCCCAGGCAGCGCACAGCGAACCTGGGAACCTCCTGAGAATCCGAGCCTCAGCGTGGCAGTCGTTCCTCGAGCCACGCCTGCACACCCGCCAGCGGAATTCGCTCCTGGGCCATCGAGTCGCGTTCGCGGATCGTCACGGCGTCATCGTCCAAGGTGTCGAAGTCGACCGTCAGACAGAACGGCGTGCCGATCTCGTCCTGGCGCCGGTACCGGCGCCCGATCGCCCCTGCGTCGTCGAAGTCGACGTTCCAGGTCTGGCGCAACTGCGCGGCCAGATCCCGGGCCTTGGGCGACAGATCCGCGTTGCGTGACAGCGGCAGCACCGCGGCCTTGACCGGCGCGAGCCGAGGGTCGAACCGCAACACGGTGCGTTGATCGACACCGCCCTTGGTGTTGGGAGCCTCGTCGACGGAGTAGGAGTCGAGCAGGAACGCCAGCACCGCGCGGGTGAGGCCAGCCGCCGGTTCAATGACGTAGGGAACCCACCGCTCGCCCGACGCCTGGTCGAAGTACGACAGATCCGTGCCGGAATGCTCGCTGTGGGTCTTCAGGTCGAAGTCGGTGCGGTTGGCGACGCCCTCGAGTTCGGCCCAGGTGCTGCCGGCGAACTCGAACCGGTACTCGATGTCCACGGTCCGCTTGGAGTAGTGCGACAGCTTCTCGGCCGGGTGTTCGTACAACCGCAGGTTCTCGGGGTTGATCCCCAGATCGACGTACCAGTCCATCCGCTGCGTAAGCCAGTATTCGTGCCACTCCTCGTCCGAGCCGGGAGGAACGAAGAACTCCATCTCCATCTGCTCGAACTCGCGGGTGCGGAAGATGAAGTTGCCGGGAGTGATCTCGTTGCGGAACGACTTACCGGTCTGGGCAATTCCGAACGGAGGCTTCAGCCGCGACGCATTCGCCACGTTCTGATAGTTGACGAAGATCCCCTGCGCAGTCTCGGGACGCAAGTAGTGCACCGATCCCTCATCCTCGACGGGACCGATCGACGTCCGCAGCAATCCGTTGAAGTCGCGGGGTTCAGTGAACTCGCTCTTGGTGCCGCAGTGCGGACAGGGCACCTCGGCCAGGCTCTCGGCTGGGCGCCCCTTACGTTCCTCGAACTCCTCCAACAACTGGTCGGCGCGGAACCGCTTGTGGCACGAGCGGCACTCCGTCAGCGGGTCGACGAAGGCGCTGATGTGACCCGACGCCTCCCACACCTGGGGGGCCAGGATGACCGAGGAGTCCAAGCCGACGACATCGTCGCGGCCCCGCACCATCGTCTGCCACCACTGCCGCCGGATGTTCTCCTTGAGTTCGACGCCCAGCGGGCCGTAGTCCCACGCGGAGCGAGTGCCGCCGTAGATCTCACTGGACGCGAAAACGAATCCGCGTCGCTTGCACAGGTTGACGACGGCGTCGACGCGGTCGCGATCTGCCATGGTTCTCCACTTCGGCTCCGACGAGTACCGGCAAAGCCTACCGGGGTCCCGACTCGGCGGCGTCCGGCGCAAGGTCACTGGCCTGCGAGATCGCCGACGCGCCGTCGTGCTGCAGGAGGACCTCGAGCACGGTGTCGCCCCCGGCGCTGAACGCCTGCAGCGGCCCCAAAGCCAGTTTGGCGGCATACGACCCCAGCCCCCGCCGCATCGCCCCCGCGTCGCGCCAATACGCCCCCAGGACCCACAGGTCGGCGTCATCGGGCGATCGGCCCAGCCAGCCGCTGACGAACCCAGAACTGGCTGCAAGCGCAGTCAATGCCTCATCCAGCAGGGGACGGATCGACGGATCCCGGTATCGCAACAGCACCATCACCGGACGATCATGCCTCAGATCACAGACCTCAGCGTGCCGCGGATTCGCCCACGGCCGGGGGTATGGGTGACCATGGAGGCCACGAGGAAAGGTGTCGGGTGTCCAACAAGTCGCGCCGCAGCAGTTCCGGCCCCAGCGGCCGTCGATCGCCCGCCCCCCAACCGGCGAGCAGTTCCGGCCGTGCGACGTTGGAGCGGCTCAGCGCCCCGTGGCTCGTTCGGCTGCATGGTCTGCCGCGGTGGCTGGTGCCCGTCGGCCTGGCCTCGCTGTTGTTCGTGGGGCTCTTGCTCGCCGGGGATTGGGCGTGGCTCGGGGCCATCTTCCTGGCGATCATCGGCCTGTTCATCACCTGGCTGACCGCGCTTTCCTGGCCCATCCTCACCGGTTCCAGCCGGCTGATCCGCGTCGTCGTCGCAGTCGTGATCTTCGGGTTAGCGGTTCTCAAACTGCTCGGCCGGTGGTGAACCCGACACCTCGTTCGGAACCGCTCCGCCATACCGCCGATCCCGGCCCGCGTAGATCTGGATCGCCCGCCACAGGTGGCGGCGGTCGATGTCGGGCCACAACTCAGGCAGGAACACCATCTCGGCGTAAGCCGACTGCCACAGCAGGAAGTTGCTGGTGCGCTGCTCGCCCGACGTCCTGATGAACAGGTCGACGTCGGGCATGTCCGGCTCGTCGAGGTAGCGGGC
>CAZCRC010000006.1:12714-22641 GCA_964500995.1 uncultured Actinomycetes bacterium | reverse complement strand
CACTGCCTACCGGCATCCCGACGGCAACGCGTTCATCGAGCGGATGTTCCGCACCTTGAAGGAAGAAGCCGTCTGGCCCAACGAGTTCGACAGCTTCGACCAGGCCAGCGAAGCGATCCGGGCCTGGATGATCGACTACAACCACGAGCGCCCACATGCTTCACTGGGCGAACGAACCCCCGCCGAGGCACGAGCCGAAGCGGCACAACACAAAACAGCAGCCTGACCGTCAACCACAACGGGGGTCACTACGATCCCATTAGTCCGGCCTTCGGCGGCATTCAGGGCCAAGGCCGGTGCGCAGGCTCGCTGGGTTGATGAGGGGACGTCCACAGCGTACGCAGTACTTGCCACGAAAGGCTGGCTCGGCCGGTTTCTGATGCGGCAATACTTGTACGCCCAGTTCATCGGAGTACCGATCGAGTCGGGGCATCACGGCGCCGAAGGTCGCGTGCAGCGACTGTATCGACGGTTTCGTTGCGTACAACCCTGCGGCGGCGGCCACGACAGCGCGGTACTCAGCGGTAGACAGTCGCGAAGCGAGGAACAGGTCGACCTGTGTTGCGGAGGCCCGGACTGCCGCTAGGTCATGTTCGCCTAGGTCCCTCACATTACGCGTGAGGATGAGGGGTGCGCGGATTGTCCAGGCCGCTTGCAGGAGATGGATATCGCGCAGATCAGTGGTGTCCCTCACCGTCACGTTCGCCAGCGGATCGGGAATCAGTGCCGATTGACTCTCATTTGCCAGTGCTTGACGAATGGGCGGTACCGTCGCGGGGTCGCGGCCCTGATCAATGGCCATTGCGAGGCGGGCGGCATCGGTTTCGGTCAGAACCTGCTCACTCCAGCGGACTTGGAAGTTGTCGACGACCCGGGCCGCAGTGATGAGTAAGTTGCGGACGTGCAGCGAGGCGAGCGCGTCGGCGTCAATGACAACTTCAAGCATGTGTACCGCGGACGCGCTCCAATGCCTTGGCAACGCGTTCGGGGCTGGAGTCCAGACCCTCCTCCGCAGCAGTCAGCGCGCGCAGGTCCGCGACACGCTGCTCAATGCATGCCTCCTTGTATCGGGTTGCGTCGGTCCATGCGACGCGATGGCGTCCCCGAACCTTTCGGGATGGAAGTCGCCCATCGGCGATGAGACGTGACACCGTTGATCGGGACACACGCAACATCCGCGCGACTTGCGCGGGGGTGAGTTCCGGCTCTTCCGCGTCCGTAAAGATGGCGATCTGCCGGGAGGCGGCCACCGACTCAATCGCGGGAACGAAGTGTTCCTCGAACCAGTCTGGCAACGGGCGCCGGTGCAAGTCGCCGATCAGGGCGGCGGCTTCGGCGGCGGCATCCGCGTCGGGGATGAACGTGGTGTGAGACATGACCCAAGCCTACATCATCTGTGCAAACTGTGCACGGGCGCACTTTGCACGTCGAGAGACCTCTAGCGGTTCAGGCGCCCGTTCAGGCAGGCTGGTGAGGTGCCGATATGTGGGGTGTGGCGGTAACGGTGGACCGGTGGCGGCGGTACGGCAAGGACCGGCTGTACGTCAACGACGGAGGCGTGCGGTTGGGTTGGCACGACCTGATCACCGGCACCACTGTGGTGGAGGTCACGCAGCGTGCCGCTGACGTTCACGCAGCGGTCGCTGGCCTGATTCCTCAGCCGCGCGCGGCGGCAGACACTGAGCCGCCACCTTCAGAAGCACCGGCAGCCGCCCCTGCCACTGCGGCTGTTCCCGCCCCCGACCAGGAGGCGTCCGGGTCGTTGGCTGAGCAGCGGGCGGGGCAGTTGGCGCGGCAGCGCGCCGACCAGGAATGGGAAGCCGCGAAGCAACGGTCCAAGATTCGGGCGTACGCCGGACGGATGTTGGGCGCCAGGACGGATGAGCGGGCGTGGCGACTGGGCGCCCAAGGCGAGGAGACCGTGGGTCGCGCGTTGGACCGGCTTCCCGACGGGTTGCACGTGCTGCATTCCGTTCCCGTCGGGCAGCGGGGTTCCGATATCGACCACGTGGTCATCGGCCCGCCTGGGGTGTTCACGATCAACACGAAGCATCACCCCGACAAGCGGGTGTCGGTATACCCGAAGCGGCCGCGAGGACGCGGAGTTGACGAGCAGCAGTGTTCATGAGGGTGCCCCGGTGAGGTTTGGTCGGGGGGTCATCCATGAGCGCTAGTGGGTAGATGTCATGCAAGAGAGACACGGGCGCGGTTGCGCCCTCCCTGCGCTGCAGCGCACGCTCTGCTTGCCGCTCGATCGACGGGGACCAACGCACCACGAACCCGTGCTCTTGGCCGGAGCATCGAAGGAGGAAGGTGCGGGATAGGGGTGCGCTGAGGACGTCCGCGTCGCAGACGACGGGGATCGTCACTCGTGCGCTTCGTCGAGCGCCACCATCACGTCCATCCGGTGGCGGTTCAGTGCCTGCTCGTATGACTGGACCGCGTTCTCGGGAATTCGGTGGTGGGCCCCGACCTTCACGCTCGGGAGTCTTTCCGCCTTGATCAGCCGAGACACTGTGCTTCGAGATACCTGAAGACGACGGGCGGCTTGGGCGGGGGTGAGATAAACCCTGCGGGCAGTGAGTTCGACATCGCTGCCGTGGGTGGACGCTTCATCGAGGAACTGCAGGGTCTCGCGAAGCCATTCAGGAGAATCGGCTGGCAGATCGAGGGGGGACATGGGTCGACGGCGAACTTCGTCATGGGACACCACGTGTTGCTGGTCGCTTCTCATGAACTCAGCCTACCTCCAGATGCACAGTTGCACCTACATAAGTGTGCAACCGCAATTCATGGGTTCTCACATGACGCGGGTGGTGTCGTCAATGACGCTGACCAGTGCGGCGATGCGGTTCACGCGCGGTGATCGACGTGCACGCACCACAGGTGACGTCGGTGGATCGTGCTGCCTTGCGTACCGCGGGGTCGGTCTTCCGTCGTGGCGGTCGCGGCGGCGGCGCCGGTGGGCCACAAGTTGGCGGCCAGGCCGTGTTCGAGGCGGGCGATGGTGTGCAGGTCGGGCCACACAGTGCCGTGGAGTATCGCGGCGATGGTCGTGTGGTCGACGCCGGTGGCGGTCTTGGCGGCACGCAGGCTCATGCCGTGTATGGCGTCGCCCCACACACGACGAAACCCCCACCGGGACCATCCCCGGCAGAGGTTTCGCAAAGAAGATGGGGTGGTTTCGCAACCACCCATGGTGTCCGAGGGGGGAAACAAACACTCTTCAGTGGGGGAATTCCCCATGGGTTGGGAACTGGTCACAACTGTCATCCTGCCGAAATTCGATGCCATCTGGCGAGGCTTCGCGTGATTCCCGAAACGGCGCGGTCGTCGACTTCTCACCTGATGTATCGGCACCCCGACGGCTGAAGATTTGGGGCCGCTTCCGCTCCCAGCAGGTCATTGACGACTTCGTGGCGTGGGCGGCGGACCCGGGTGACCCCAACGATGAAGCGTGAGTTCTCTCCGGACTGGCCAACGCGACCTGTTCCCTCGGCTAAATCGCGGTCAAGAGCAGGCCCCGTCGTGGTTCCACGTCGAACTCACACTGGTCCGCAACGCAGGGAGTGAGCACGGCCCCGGTGGCAAGTCGGTTCCCCCACACGTCGATCGACATGGGACCGGATTGGACTGCTTCGATCCCGGTTGGCCAGCACGGCCCAACCTCTACCCGCAAACAGCGCTAGCACCGCCGGGTACCTCGTCCGGGTCATGCGGCAGACGGGATTGGCCAACCTGCCTGAGGACTTGTGGCATTTCACCCTGCTCGACGAGCCCTACCCCGACACCTACTTCGAGACCGGGAACAGGAAGGTCTCAGTGATCCAGGACTTCTCGTGAGCGGCAGATCATCTCATCGCGGCCAGCGAATGAGACGGGTCAGTCCTGTCCGTTGGCGATCTCGGGGGCGAGTGCTCCCTGGGCTGCCTGCGACCCGCTGCGACCGCCGCCCTTGCCCCGCAACACGAGCGCGAAGCCGACGGCCAGCGCGGCGCCCAGCAGCGGCCCCACGAGGTACACCCAGTACGGGCCGAGGTCACCGCCGACCAGGTTCGGTCCCAGCGTCCGAGCCGGATTCATGGATGCGCCGGACAGCGGTGCCGCCCACAAGCCGGCGAGACCGATGTAGGCAGCCACCGCCAGGGCCGCGAAGAGTCCCACATTCTGCGCCCCCGACGCAGTGCCGAGGATCACCGAGACGAGCCCGAACGTCAGAATGACTTCGGTGAGACACGCGACGGCGGGGCTCGTGTGAGATCCCGGGTATGAGCCACCGTTCGAGGCTGAGACGCCTGCTAGCACCTGCAGCACCGCGGCGGCAGCGACGGCACCGATCAACTGAACCCCGACGTACCCGGGCACGCGTCGCCACGGGAAGTCACCTCGCAGCGCGAATGCGAAACTCACCGCCGGGTTCAGGTGCGCGCCGCTGACCCGACCCATGAACAGGATGATCGCCAGGACGGTCAGGGCGGGTGCGACGACGGCCATGCCCAAGCCCACCGTCCCCACGTAGGAGACGCCGACCATGGGGGCGCCGGAGGCCGCCAGTACCAGGAAGAAGGTGCCGATCAACTCGCTGGTCAGCCGGCGCCATTCCTGCTTCGGGTTGTCGAAGTCCTCGATCCGCTCCGAAATCGATCGATCGACGACTTCGACCCAGTTGAACGATCCCTTGCTGGTTGCGGGAGTCGTGCTCATGCAGGTGCGCTCCTCGTCCGTATCCGTGGTCTATGACTGTGGCCGCAGACCCGGGAAGATGTCGAGACAGACCTCTTGGATGATCTGCAACCCCTGCTCTGGGGTGACCGAATCGTCGGGGTTGGCGGGTGCGGACTTCAGGTCCCAGCCCTGGGACTTGGCGTAGGTGAGGCAGCCCTGCACCATGGCTTTGCCGAGTCCGGAGAAGAATGGCTGCAGTCCGTTGGCATCGACGCTGAAGGCGGGCACCGGGTGAGGCTGCACCGTCGGCCACTCGTCCGGTGGTCTCGGTGTCTCACGGTTCAGTAGGTGCTGGAAGGTGCGTGCGTGCGCATCGCGCTGGGTGAAGGGTTCGCCGAGACCCCACACCTCGCGCAGGGTGGCCAGCAGCGAGGTGTGGCGGTACTCCTCGTTGACCACGGTCTTCTCGTCCACCCAAGGAGACACGATCACCGCGGGGGTGCGGTAGCCGGACAGGGTGTAGCGGAAGCCGCACTGTCCCTCGGGCGCGCCCTTCACCGGCGCGTCCACCTTGGGCGGTGCCACATGATCGTAGGTGCCACCCGGCTCGTCCCACCCGACGAGGAGGAGCGTGTTGCGCCAGTTCGAGCCGGTGGGGGCGTCCGCGGTACGGACCGCGTCGTAGACCCGCGCGAGGAATCCCTCACCACCGAGCACGGACGACGGCGAGTCGATGGGGATATCCAACCCCTGGATCATGGCCATGCCGGCAGCCGGGTGGTAGTCGTTGTGACCGGCGCCCAGGGCCGGCTCGATCATCGAGAAATCGGGCAGCGTCCCGTTGGCCGCGTCCTTCTCGAACTCGGAGAAGGGGACGATGTGCGTGGCGAACTTATCTGCCAGTCGCGGCGCGCTGATCAACCCTGTGAACGAGATGGACGACGGCTGGCACACGTAGATCTTCCAGGTCTTCCCGCACGAATCCAGCCTGTTGAAGATGGTCTCGGCGTCGTTGTGCTGGATGAAGTTGGAACTGGGGGCGTTCTTGACGAACCCCGACGACGTTCCCGTCAACCAGAACGAGCGGTTGGGGAACGTCTGCGACGGCACCTCGCTATACCAGTGGTCGAAGGTGGCGAAGCCGCGGGCCAGGCCGCTGATAACGGGCACTTGCTCGGGGGTGAACCCAGTCATGATCTGGGAGTACTCCTCGACCGTGGGCTGACGACCCATCATGGCCGTGTAGAAGCTGATGTAGTCCGTGACGAAACCGTCCATGGTCGGCTCGGTATCGGGTGCGGGGACGTTCCACGGCGCTGAGATCTTGTCGGCCATCTGGAACCGGTTCGCCTCGTCCTGCACGTTGAACATCTGGGTGTTCGTGTGCGGGTACTCCTCGCCGGAGTCGGGGCACGGCGAGTCCATGTCGGTGGCGACCGTATAGGAGATGCGCTGCTCGCCCTCAGGCTTGTGCTCCGCCCAGTCAGGGACAGGACACGACAGGTCCTTCCCGATCACGCCGTCGAACGACTCCACCTCACCGGGTTGGTACAGGCGCCCGAGAATGTTGTCGAACGACCGGTTCTCGAACAGCACCAGAACCACGTGCTCCATTCCCTCGACGTTGTTGCTCATGAGGCTCCTTGACTGTGCGTGACGGATTGCGTGCACTTAGGTTCCCAAAGGTGTCGGGAGCGGCAACCGGAACGCTTGTGGGGCAGCTGGTGGATCGTTACAGCATTTGCCGATGGGGAGTCAGCGGGTGGTGGACGTCCGCACAACCAGCTGCCACGCCACGTCGGTGGGAGGGAACCGACCCGTCCGCAGCCACTCGGTCACCGCGGTCGCGATCTGAACACCGCTCGCCATTCCGTCGTAGGTCAACGATGTGACAGGGGGTTCGAGTTCGGCCTCCCGGCGCCCGTCGGAGATCGAGGTCACCAGCACGTCGCCGGGCACCTTGCGCCCCATCGATCGACAGACATCCATGACGCGATCGATGTCGCCGGCGGCATCATCCCCGTGGACGACGAGGCCATCGCAGTCCAGCGCCAGAAGGCTTCGGGTGGCGGCAGCAATGTCGGGGCTCTCGTCTCGCAGGACATCTTTCCCATGAGACCGACACCACTCGTCCTGGGCCTGTCGGATCAGGGCGGTGGGCATCAAGGGCTTCGGTGGTAGGAGGAGTCCGGGCCGCTGAGCACCCGCATCAACCAGATGTGTGAACACGGCCCCGAGTGCGGCGTGATAGTCCCAGACCACCCGACCGACGCAGTCGTCGCGTTGCGTGGAAGGTGTGCCCATGAAATCGGTCGCGCTCACCACGCGGATCGTCGGTACGCCTGGCGGTGGCACGACCCGGCGGTCGTCCTTCGCCTGAGGCAGGTTGAACACGACCACCACATCGGCTGGTAGTGCCGAGATCATGTCTGATTCCCCGGCGGGCACGAACACGTTCCCGGTGCCCCTGCGCGCCAGTTCCTGGGTGTAACCGAAGACGGCTTGTTCCCAGAAGGACTTGGGCCGGCGCATCGACTCATCGGTCGGCATGGCGTGCAGCACGGTCACCACCACCCCTTCTCCTGAGTTCCGCAGAGTGCGTGCCACCGTGTTCCGCCGGTAACCAAGCTCAGTCGCAGCCGCCAGGATCCGGGCGCGTGTCTCGGGGTGCAGTCGTCCGGTGCCACTCAGTGCAGCGGATGCCGCTGATGGAGACACGGCAGCGAGCCGTGCAACATCGCGGAGTGTGACATTCCGCGAGCGATCCACGGCCACATCGTCTCATCGACCGCCTGGCTGTGGGCATCCGACTCGATCGAGCCGGATCCACACTCACCTGATGTGTCCGAGGGGGGACTTGAACCCCCACCCTCTTTACGAGGACTAGCACCTCAAGCTAGCGCGTCTGCCTATTCCGCCACCCGGACGTGACCTCGAAACAATAGCAAGGTCGGAGCCCCCAGCCGACCAGCGCGTGACCAGCCCAGCCCCGATGGGACCGGGCGATCCGGGTGCCTCAGCGGCCCGTCGCAGGCAGGATGGGGCCATGACCGTTGCCGCTGGCGCCACCACCTCCGAGACCCCCAACGTCGAGGACGACGCCGTCGAGACCCTGCGGCAGTTGATCCGCATCGACACCACCAACACCGGCGAGCCGGAGGGGACCGTCGGCGAGGCCATCGCCGCCGAGTACGTCGAGAGCCTGCTCGCGGGCTGCGGGTACGAACTCGAGCGGTTCGAGACGACCAGTGGCAAGCGGCAGGGAGTCTACGTGCGGGTCCCAGGTCGGGACACCACACGACCGGCCCTACTGCTCCACGGGCACCTGGACGTCGTTCCCGCGATCGCGAGTGACTGGTCGGTCCCCCCGTTCGCTGCCGACGAGATCGACGGCATGATCTGGGGCCGCGGGGCGGTCGACATGAAGGACATGGACGCCATGCTCATCGCCCTCGTCCGTCACTGGGCTGCCACTGGCTATGTTCCCCCGCGCGAGATCGTGCTGATCCTGACTCCCGACGAGGAAGCAGGCGGCCATCACGGCGCACACTGGATCGTCGAGAACCGCCCCGACATGCTCGCCGGAGTGGCCGAGGCGGTCGGCGAAGTGGGCGGCTTCTCTGTGACGGTTGCCGACGATCAACGGCTCTATTTGGTGCAGACCGCCGAGAAGGGACTGGCCTGGATGCGCCTGACCGCCGGTGGGACCGGTGGCCACGGCTCCATGCTCAACGACGACAACGCCATCACCGAACTCGCCCGGGCGGTGACCCGGGTCGGCGATCACCGCTTCCCGATCGTCATGACGGACACGATGCGGGCCTGCGCCGAAGCTCTGGCCGAGGCCTTTGGCGTGCCCTTCGATCCCGCTGATCCCAGCGAGTTCCTCGCCGCACTCGGCCCCATGGCACGCATCGTGGGCGCCACGATGAGCAACACCGTGAACCCGACCATGTTGTCGTCGGGCATCAAGGCCAACGTGATTCCCGACGCAGCTCAGGCGGTGGTGGACGGCCGCTTCCTGCCGGGCCAGGAGGAGGAGTTCCTTGCTGCCATCGATGCCCTCATCGGCGACCGAGTCAGCCGCGAGTTCGTGCACCACGACATCGCACTGGAGACCCCGTTCGACGGTCCCCTGATCGAGGCGATGTCGGCGGCCTTGGCCGCCGAGGACCCGGGTTCCCGAGCCATCCCGTACATCATGAGCGGCGGCACGGATGCCAAGGCCTGGTCCCTGCGCGGCATCCGGTGCTTCGGTTTCGTTCCGCTCCAACTGCCACCGGATCTGGACTTCCCGGCCATGTTCCACGGCATCGACGAGCGCGTCCCAGTGGCCTCGGTGCGTTTCGGGGTGCGAGTACTGCAGCGCTTCATCGACGCGTCCTGACGAACGTCAGCCGGTGTTGCGCAGCCCCGTGGCGATCCCGTTGATAGTCAGCGAGACCCCGCGCTGAAGATCCTCGGGCACGGGCTCGCCACGCTCCGAGTAGCCGCGGATCTGGCGGAGCAACTCGACCTGCAGTTGGTGCAGCGGCAGCAAACCCTCGTCGCGGACCTGCAACGTGCGCGCCAGCGTCGGCTGCGCGGCAAGCAAGCGGTCCGCGCCCGTGACGTGCAGGACCTCGGCGACGCTGCGCTCGTATTCCGCCTCGATCAGTGTGAAGATCCGTCTCAGTTCCGTGGGGACCAGCCCCTCGACATACATCCGCGCCACCGCCATATCCGCCTTGCTCAGCGTCATCTCGACGTTGGACAGGAAGTTACGGAAGAACGGCCACCGGTCCCGCATCTCGCGCAGCCGATCCCCGTGGCCGGCCGCACGGGCCGCCGCCAATGCGGAACCGACACCGAACCAACCCGGGACGATCTGACGAGTCTGGGTCCAGCCGAACACCCAGGGGATGGCACGCAATCCAGCGAGCCCACTCCCCTGCTCCGGTCGGGAGGCGGGTCGAGATCCCATGTGCAGCGAGGCGAGTTCCGTCAAGGGTGTGGCTGCGATGAAGTAGGCAGGCAGTTGCGGATCGGTGACCAACTCGCGGTACGCGGTGACTGACTCCTCGGACAGCAGGGTCATCACTGCGTCCCAGTGTCCGAGCGCATCGAAAGACTCCCGGGGTTGCCGGTGCAGGACGCTCGCGTCCAACACCGCTCCCACCAACTGCTCCAGGTTGTATCGGGCCAGCTCGGGCAGCAGGTACTTGTCCGAGATCACCTCGCCCTGCTCCGTCATCTTCATGTCACCGTCGACTACGCCATACG
>CAZCRC010000006.1:0-12704 GCA_964500995.1 uncultured Actinomycetes bacterium | reverse complement strand
GGCATGGCCATGATGGCGTCGTACGTCGGGCCACCGCCACGCCCTACCGTGCCGCCTCGGCCATGGAACAACCGCAGCCGGACCCCGTGCCGGGCAGCGACATCGCGCAGCCGCCGCTGCGCGGTATGGATCCCCCACTGGGATGCCGTGATGCCCGCATCCTTGTTGGAATCGGAGTAGCCCAGCATCACCTCCTGCCGGTCCCCGCGCAGCCGCACCACCTCGCGGTATTCCGGGATCGTCAGCAACTCATCGAGCAGCACCTCAGCCCGGTCGAGTTCCGCGAGGGTCTCCAGCAGGGGGACGAAATCAAGCATCGCAATACCGCGGGCCAGATCCACGAGTCCGGCTTCCTTGGCCAGCACCACCGCTGCAAGGACGTCGTCGGCGCCCATGGTCATCGACACGATGTAGGACTCGATCGCCGTAGTTCCGAACTCCTGTTGGATGGAGCGGATGGCGCGGAACGTGGCCGCGGTCCGCTGCGGGGCTCCCGACAGCGGCGGCGGAACCGTCGCCAAGGGTCGTCGGCGACGGAGCTCGTCCACCAGCACTTCAGTGCGTCGCGCAGCGGTCAGCGTCGGATAACGCACCTCAGGTTCCGCGTGATCGAACAGATCCCCGAGCGCCTCGTGGTGACGCTTGGCGTGCTCCCGAACGTCCAGCGCCGCCAGGTTCACGCCGAGTGCGGCAACCACCGCCGCGACATCCGCCACAAAGGTGTCAGCCGGCCCACCAGCTCCGTGGCGGCGTAGTGAGGAGGCGATCAAAGCCAGGTCGGCGAGCAGTTCGGCCTGCCCGTAGCGCGAGTCGGCGGTCGCAGCGTCCCGGGACAACTCCAATCGATGCCGCATCGCAGAGAGTTTCACTCGGTAGGGCTCATTGCCATAGACCCGCACAACGCGCGGGTCCAGCCCCGGCAGGTGCGCGATGTCGTGCGCCACCGAGGCCAGAAGTTCGTCGCTGGCCGGCACGAGCCGATCCGAGATCGACAGGTCCTCGGCCAACTTGTCCAACAGTGGCACCAAGTCGTGGACCGCGTGTCGACGGTGCAGCCACAGGACCGCCTCGGTGACCTCGGGGGTGACGTTGGGATTGCCGTCGCGGTCGCCACCGACCCAGGATCCGAACTGGATCGGCGATCGGGCGTCAGGCAGGTGCACGTCCAGCCGCGCGAGTTCGGACTTCGTCAGCCGCAGGACATCGGCCAGCGATCCGCGGCCCAGTTCGTCCAGGTAGTAGATGGCGTTGCGCGCTTCGTCGATGACCTGCGGCCGTTCGACCCGCAACTCGTCGGTCTGCCACAGCAAGTCGATGAGTGCGCCGATCCGCTGGTCGGCCTGCACCGCGTCGTCGGCAGCGAGCAGGTCGGCGATCTGCCGCAGTTTGAGCAAAACCGATCGGCGGGCGGCCTCGGTCGGATGAGCGGTCAATACCGGTCGCACGCTCATGCGGTCCACGACCGCCTGCACCTCAGCGGTTGGTGTGTGGGCTACCTGGATGCGCCCGACGACCGTGGCGATGGGGCCACCGTTCGTGCTGCGCTCTGCTCGGATGACGCGGGCGCGATGAACCTGTTCGGCGATGTTGGTCAACTGGAACTGCAGCCCGAGGCCGCGCGCCAACACCATGGCTCGCGCCACGCTGAGGTCGCGGATGCGGGCCGCGGTCTCGTCGGGATCGACGACGACGGACGCGCGGATCTCTGCCATCAAGGCGGGGATGTCCGGGCCCTGATTCCGCTCCAGCGACTCGGCCAGCAAGCGACTCAGCCGCTCGATGTCGTGCCACAGGGCATCGTCCATTTGGTCCACCACCCCGTCACGCTACTGCCTGCGCTCCGGACTGGCGTGCGGTCAGTCGGGGGCGTGAGAAGCCGTGACCAGGCCGACCACCACGGCCAGCCCGTGTACCGGTCCGCGGGTGCGGGGCAGGATCAGAGTGCGTATCCCGATCGCTGCCCCACCTGCGTCGGGGCCGGGGTTGTCTCCGACCATCAACGATCGCTCCGGCCGGGCGCCGACCGTGGCCAGCGCCGCCCGATATGCCTCGGGCTGCGGCTTGACGGCGCCGACCTCGTAGGACTGCACGACAGCGTCCAGGTGTTCCTGCAGCCCCTCGCGCCGCAGGACGTCGTGGATGTCGATTCCGGTGTTGGACAGCACGACCGTTCGCACGCCGAGCGCCCGGAGCGCAGCCAACACGGGCACGGCATCGGAGTAGGCACGCCACTGCGACGACACCGCGGCGTACAGGGCCTGCGTCAGCGACGCGTCACCATAGGGCGCGTCGGCCATCAACTCCTCGAACAGTGCGCGGTGCGCGGCGGCGGATCGATCCCGGCGGGCGTCCGGATCGCGCTGATGGGCCTGCTCCCAGATCACATCCAGATAGGCGACCATGGCGGCTCGGGCGGAAGCCTTCGGGTGTGGCGCCTGGCCCAGCGAACGTTCCGCGTGGGTCAGCCACGCCTCGGAGTCTCCTTGATCGACCAGTGTGGTGTGCAGGTCGAACACGACGGTGTCGATCGGGACCATGCTGCCGAAGTCAGCCATCCGGTGCTGTCCGGTTCAGACGTGGCTGTCGTGTGGATCCCGAGTTGACTCCAGGGACTCGTGGGCGTCCCGGTCACTACGCGGCTTCAGTTCGCCGTACACGCGCCAGGCGGCCCAGGCAGCTCCAGCAACGAGCAGTGCGAATGTGAGCCAACCGATCAGGTCGATCAAGAACATGGTGTGGGCCTCCCCCGACATCTGGCGCGGTTCAACGAATGCGCACATGCAATGGTGCGCGCAGTAGTCCGACAGGCCAACACCAGAGACAGTGACGTTGCTCGCACTACGCTGCGGGCATGCCCAATCGCATCCTCGCCACCGCCGCCACGCAGGTCCCGGCAGCGGCACTCGACCCGACCCAGGTGATCGACGGCACTCCCGCCACCGGCGTCCTCGACCTCGCGGACTCGGGTTTCGCCTGCGGTCTGTGGGAGCACTCCGTCGGGACATCCACTGACGTTGAGTCGGACGAGGTGTTCGTGGTCCTGTCCGGCCGGGCGCGGATCGACATCGAGGGTCAGGAGTCGATCGACATTGGGCCCGGTGATGTCGTCCAACTCGAGGCGGGCACCCGGACGACGTGGCAGATCCACGAGGACCTGCGCAAGTTCTGGGTCACCCGACCCTGACCACTCAGTCCAGTGCCCCCGAGGCGAACAACTGCAGCTGCTCGTGCACCATCCGTTGGGCCCGAGGCACGAAGGCCTCGCTGTCACCGCCGAGGTGCGGCGTGATCAGGACCCCGGGGGCCCGCCACAGCGGGTGATCTGGGGGAAGGGGCTCCGGGTCAACCACATCGAGGGCGGCGCGAAGTCTCCCGCGCTGCAGTTGGGCCGTGAGGGCGGCAGTGTCCACGAGTTCGCCGCGCCCCACATTGACCAGTAACGCGCCGTCCTTCATCTGGGCCAATCGATCGGCCGACAGGAACGTCCGGGTCTGATCGGTCAACGGGATCGCCAGGACCACGATGTCCAGCTCCCCCAGTACTCGATCCAACTCCGTCACTGGGCGGGAACCGTGAGCGCCGCTGCGCGAGAAGCCCGACACGGTCACGTCGAAGGCCGCCAGTCGTTCAGCCACGGCCCGCCCGACACCGCCCCATCCGATGATGCCCACGTGGCTGTCCGCCAGGCTGCGCCGCCGCTCATGCCGCCACGTCCCACTCAGCATGTCCCGCGCCGCGACATCGATCCCTCGCTGAGCGCTGAGGATCAGCCCGACAGCCAGCTCGGCGGTGCTGGTGTCGTGCACCCCGCGAGCCCGCAGCAAGGTGACTCCCGGGGGTATCACCGCGGCCATGCCGTCAACACCCGCCATCAACGCCTGCACCACTCGCAGCCGGGGCATTCGCGCCGCCAGCCCGACGTCGGACAGCGGCGCCAGGTACGGGGGCACGAAGAACTCGACCCGATCCAGGACATCCTGAGCCGGCACGGGCTCGCCGGAATCCCAACTCACGACCTCGATTCCCACCACCGGTGGGGATTGGATCCAGCCCGGCAACAGCACGGTGCGTGTGCGCACAGGTGACCTCCTTTGGCCCAGGGTTTCGGTGCGACACTGACAGGATGTCGCACTCCACCACCCATCGGCCGGTGCGGACGTTCCATGGCCGGTCCGGGCGCCTGGGTCCCACCTCGACAGCAGCCATCGCAGACCTGTCGCCCCGCTACGGCATCACGCTCAGCGACGCATCCCTGCTGGGGTCGGTGAACGATCCCAGGCCGGTCATCGTCGAGATCGGCAGCGGCATGGGCGAGGCCACCGCCGCCATGGCTGCCGCTGACCCCGACACCGTCATCGTGGCGACAGAGGTCCATACCGCCGGGGTTGCGGCCCTGCTTCGCCGCGTCGATCACGATGGCTTGGACAACGTGCGAGTCATGCACGCCGACGGTGTTGAGGTGCTCCAGCGCATGGTGGAACCGGCCAGCCTGGCGGGCGTGCGGATGTTCTTCCCGGACCCGTGGCCCAAGGCCCGCCACCACAAACGGCGGCTGGTGCGCCCCGACCTGATGGCTCTGACCGCGGAGCGGATCCGGCCGGGGGGGACACTTCACGCCGCAACCGACTGGGGCGAGTACGCCGATCAGATGCTCACTGTCCTGGCTGCGCAGCCCCTGCTGCGCAACGAGTTCGACGGCTTCGCCCCACGGCCGTCCTGGCGTCCGGTCACCCGATTCGAGGCGAAGGGGATGCGTCAGGGTCACCCGATCCACGACCTGCTATTCCGGCGGGTGTGACGCTGGCGGGGTGACGCTCCTGCCGCTCTGGCGCGCGCGCCGCGATCTTGTGCGGCACGATGTCACGCATGGCCGGATTGATCGAGGATTACGCACTGATCGGAGACCTGCACACCAGTGCCTTGGTCTCCCGCACCGGGTCGATCGACTGGCTGTGTCTGCCACGGCTGGACTCGGATGCCTCGTTCGCGGCGCTGCTGGGCACGGCCGACAACGGGCACTGGACCATCTCGCCGCTGTCGGACGTGTTGTCCGTCGAACGTTCCTACCGGCCCGACACGCTCGTCCTCGAGACGACCATGACCACGGCCGAAGGGGTCGTGAAACTGATCGACTTCATGCCGATCCGCCACAAGCATCCAGTGATCATCCGGCTGATCGAGGGCGTCAGCGGCACGGTTGCTATGCGCTCGACACTGGCCCCCCGCTTCGGGTACGGCAGGATCACCCCCTTCTACCTGCCCTCGCCTAGTGGCGTTGTGGCACAGGCCGGCCCCGACGCGCTGTTGCATGTCACCCCGGCGCAGGCCCGGATCGAAGGAGCCGACGCCCTGTGCGAAGTGACCGTGGTGGCCGGACAGACTGTGGCGTTCCAAACGATCTGGCATCGGCCCTGGACGGACCCGCCCATCCCGCGCGATCCACTCGTCGCCGCTCGCGTCTGCACCGGCTGGTGGCAGGAATGGGCGAGCGCAGCCACCTACGAAGGACCCCATCGGGACGCTGTGGTGCGCTCCTTGATCACCCTGAAGGCCCTGACGTACGCCGAGACTGGGGCGGTGGCCGCGGCGGCGACGACGTCTCTGCCCGAGGCGATCGGCGGGCCGCGCAACTGGGACTACCGCTACACCTGGCTGCGGGACGCCTCGATGACCCTGCAGGCACTGCTCGACGCGGGGTACCAGCAGGAGGCTCACGAGTTTCGCGGCTGGGTCATCCGTGCCGTCGCCGGCGATCCGGCCGACATGCAGATCATGTACAGCATCACCGGGAAGCGGCACATTCCGGAGTGGACGCTGGACTGGCTGCCTGGCTACGAGGGATCAAGCCCGGTTCGGATCGGCAATGGGGCTGCCGAGCAGTTCCAACTCGACGTGTACGGCGAACTCAGCGATGCGGCCTACCTGGGTCGCTCCTACGGAATGACCGCACGCTCGGTTCCGGGCGCATCGTGGCTGCTGCAGCAGGCGGTGGCCGGTTTCGTGGAACAACGATGGCAGGAGCCGGACGAAGGAATCTGGGAGGTGCGCGGCGACCCGCAGCACTTCACCTACTCCAAGGTCATGGCGTGGGTTGCCATCGACCGGGTCGTGCGGTGCATCAAGGAGTTCGGGCTGCAGGGTGACCTCGATCGGTGGCAGACGTTGGCGGACACCATCCACGCCGACATCTGCACGAACGCGATCGACCCGGAACGCAACTGCTTCACACAGCACTACGGCTCCACGGCCATGGACGCCAGTTTGTTGATGATCCCGTTAGTGGGATTCCTGCCACCCGACGACCCCCGGATCGTGAACACCGTTCACGAGGTGGCACGCGAACTCGGCCACGACGGCCTACTGCTCCGCTATCGCACGGACGAGACCCACGATGGCCTTGCCGGTGACGAGGGGGCCTTCCTGATCTGCTCGTTCTGGCTCGTCCAATGCCTGACCATGATCGGCGAACATGACCGAGCCGAGCAGATGTTCGACCACCTGCTGAGCCTGCGCAACGACGTGGGTCTGCTCAGCGAGGAGTACGACCCGGTGGCGGGGCGCATGCTGGGCAACATGCCGCAGGCGTTCAGTCACATCGGACTGCTCAACGCGGCCCACGCCCTGAGCAAGTCCGAGTAGCCACCGCGGGTCGGCTCACCCCGCCAGCCACGGCTCCCGCCAGCCGCCGTATGCCTTGGTCAACTGATCCGCTTCGGCCGGTCCCCACGTGCCCTGCGCGTAGCGGATGACCGGCGGGGGGCTGTCCAGCAATGGCTGAACCACCCGCCAGGTCTCCTCCACGGCTGACTGATCCGCGAAGTTGTCCTTGACTCCGGCCATCGCCGCGCTGAGTAGCTCCTCGTACGGGGTGGGTCCGTCGCCGCCCTCGCTGGCGAAGTCCATGTCCATGTGGATGTTGCGGTAGTTGTGACTCTCGGCGGCCTTGCCGACCAACTCCAGGCACGCACCCGGGTTCGGATCGATCCGCAGCACCAACTCGTTGGCCGCAGGATGCACCGATCGGGAGGCCGCGATCGGCAGCGGCGGCGGCCGGTGGAACACGACTCGGACCTCGGTGTCACGGACAGGGAGCGCCTTGCCCGCTCGGATGAAGAACGGCACTCCATGCCACCGCCAGTTCTCGACGTGGAGCTTGAGGGCACAGTAGGTCTCGGTGGTCGAGTCGGGCGCGACCCCCGTGACGCCCAGATACCCGTCGTACTGTCCCCGGACGTAGTGCGCGGGGTCGGCCGGTGGCATGGCCAAGAACACGTCGCGTTTGCGGTCGTTGATGATGTCGGTGCCGATACCCGCGGGGGGCTCCATCGCGACCATGCTGAGCACCTGCATCAGATGGTTCTGAACGACGTCCCGCAGGGTGCCGACCGGGTCATAGAACGAGCCCCGGTCAGCGACGCCGAAGTTCTCCGCCATCGTGATCTGCACGCTCTTGATGTACTTGTTGTTCCAGATCGGCTCCAGGATCTGGTTGCCGAACCGCAGGTACAGGATGTCTTCGACCGGCATCTTGCCCAGGAAGTGGTCGATCCGGAACAGCTGTTCCTCTGAGATGAACTGATGCAGGTCGTCGTTGAGGGCCTTCGCCGAGGCGAGGTCGTGGCCGAACGGCTTCTCGACGATCACCCGGGCATTGCGGGTGAGCCCTGCCTCGGACAGTCGCTGCACGACGCGTCCGAACAGCGAAGGCGGGATCTCGAGGTAGAACGCCGGGCACGTGGCATCGGCGATCGCCGCCCCCACCCGGCTGTAGGTGTCCGGCTGCAGGAAATCCCCGGCGATGTAGCTGAACCGCGCCATCAGCGCGTCGAAGACATCGTCGTGCACCTCGACACCGGTGCCTTCGATGGCGGATCGGGCATGGGAACGCAGATCGTCCATCGTCCAATCAGTGGCGGCAACGCCGACGATGGGGCAATGCAGTTTGCCGCGGGCCTCCAACCGGTAGAGCGACCCGAATGTCATCACCTTGGCCAGATCACCGGAGATACCGAAGATCACGAGCACGTCGGACTGTTCCGCCACGAGGACCCCTTCCGTCGCCCTCACCCTGTCAAAGCTGATGAGGGTTGGCGACCGGAAGTGTCAGGTCGTCGGGGATTCAGTCTGCGGGTCAGCCGATGGGTGGCGCTGAGCCGGCTCGGCGGCGCCGGAAGCGCCAGGCGCGGGTCCTGGCAGGTGTCGGCGCGGAAGCGCTTCGGGGGCCAGGATGAGTCGAGGCCCGCGATCCCACGTCAGGTAGTTCCAGGACCAGTTGAGCAGCACGGAGACCCGGTTGCGGAAACCCAGCAGGTAGACCAGGTGCAGGAACAACCACGACAGCCAGGCGATAAATCCCTTCAGCTTCGTCCCGTTGGGCAGTTGCGCCACGGCCGCGCGGCGGCCGATCGTGGCCATGATCCCCTTGTCGCGGTAGTGGAAATCCTCATGGGGGGCGCCAGCGATGCTGCGCAGGACCTGGTCGGCCGCGAACTTGCCCCCCTGAATGGCGACCTGGGCCAGTTGTGGCAGCCGACCTCCGGCGCCATCATCGATGTCGGCGATGTCCCCGATGGCGAACGCACCCGGATGACCCGGGATCCCCAGATCCGACCCCACGGTGATCCGGCCGCCCGGCCCGGTGGCCACGTCGAGATCCTCGGCCAGGTCCTGGGCTCTGATTCCGGCCCCCCAGACCACCATGTGGGTGGCCAGCGTGCTCCCGTCCGTGAACACGACATGATCGGGGGCGATGCGGGCCACCGCCGCGTCCAGCCGAACATCGACGCCCATCCGCTCCAGGGTGCGGACCGTGTAGTCCCGCAGTGGTGGGGCGAATGGGGTCAGCACCGTGTCGGCCCGCTCCACCAACATCACCCGCGCTTTGGTCACGTCCAAGTCATGGAAGTCGTCGACGAGGACCTTCTGGACCAGCTCCGCGATCGCACCGGCCACTTCGACCCCTGTGGGGCCCCCGCCAACAACCACGAAGTTCAGGATTCCCTGATCCATGAGCTCGCGGCGAGCGTCGGCGGCCTCGAACAGCGACAGCAGGTGATTGCGAACCCCGAGGGCGTCGGACATCGTGTACAGCGGAAATGCGTACCGCTCTGCTCCGGGAATGGCGAAGAAGTTGGCGGCCGCCCCCGCCGAGATGATGACGTAGTCGAACTCGAGGTCGTCCTCGTCGTCAGCGAGCAGCACCGTCTTGGTACTCCAGTCGATCCCCTCGACCACGCCCTGACGGAACAAGACCTGTTTGCGCCTGCGGAAGAGGCCGCGGACGGGATAGCCGACATCGGCGGCATTCAGTCCTGCAGTGGCCACCTGATAGAGCAGCGGAAGGAAGGTGTGGTAGTTGTTCCGATCCACCACCGTGATGTCAAGGTCGTGCTTCTCCAGCCGTTTCGCGGCAGCCAGCCCGCCGAATCCGGCTCCGATGATCACGACGCGAGGTGGGGCGGCTCGTTCGATGGTCATGGAAGACATCATGTCGAAGTGTGTGGGGCCGCACAAAAGGCATCGAAACCGACCCACAAGCCGCCACCTGGGGTGTGTCGTTTGCTGTGGGCCCCCCGGCCTGTGATACTCGGTCTACGGCCGGCTGTGTTCTGGGAAGTTCCTTTCGGCGTGAGATCCGAGATAGAAGGAGTTTCCCTGTGGGGAACAGATTGTTCGTGGGCAACCTTGCCTACTCAGTAGATGACAACACCCTTGAGGGTGCGTTCGCACAATTCGGCACCGTGCAGTCTGCACGTGTGCTCACCGATCGTGACACCGGCCGCTCGCGCGGCTTCGGTTTCGTCGAGATGGCCACCGATGAAGAGGCTTCGGCCGCTATCGATGGCTTGAACGACCAAGACCTTGACGGTCGTCGCATCGTGGTCAACGAGGCTCGTCCTCGCGAAGACCGTGGCGGCGGCGGTGGCGGCGGCTACCGCGGCGGCGGCGGTGGTGGCGGCTACGGCGGCGGTGGCAACCGCGGCGGTGGCGGCGGCTACGGCGGCGGCGGTGGTGGCGGCTACGGCGGCGGTGGCAACCGCGGCGGTGGTGGCGGCTACGGCGGCGGTGGCAACCGCGGCGGTGGCTACGGCGGCGGCGGATACCCCGACCGCGGGTACTGATCCGTCCTTGAGACGCCCTGAGGGGGCTCGGCCTTACGGCTGGGCCCCCTCAGTCATGTCTGAGTGGGTTTACGGTGAGGCGGTTCAGGAGTTGGTGCGCGGCAGCATTCCCAGCAGGCTCTGCAATGCGATACCCACCCAGGCCGGCCGGTTGTTCAACTCATAGGCCAACTCGTAGCCAGCCTTTTCCAAGATGAACGATCGCAGCAGCACCGCGGTCGAGTCGTCGGCCTCAACCAAGAGGTCCCCCACCTCGCGCAGATACGTCTGCAGGAACCGCTCCCCCACCCAGCCCACCCAGAAGTCAGCTCCGAGTTCGGCGAGCTCGACTCCGGTCCGACGGACGTTGTAGCGGGTGATGTACTCGCGCTGCGCCGCGAAGGCCGCGTAGTCCAACGAACGCAACATGCCCGCGACGTCACGCAACGGGGAACGCTTGATCCGCCGAGCGCTGATGGCCTTCGCCGGCTCCCCCTCGTAGTCGATGATCGAGAAGTCCTTGCCGGTGAACAGGACCTGTCCCAAGTGGTAGTCGCCATGGATCCGCATTCGCAGTCCACTGATCCGCAACGCCTTGACCTCGGCGAGGACGTGGAAGAGTTCACTCTCGCGGTCCAGGATCTGGGCCGCCCAGACCTGGTCCTGCTCCCCCAGCGTGGCCTGTTGCCGACGCAGCAGCGTGAGACCCTGACGGACCTGATTGCGGATCGACTGGTACAACGAGCGCTGGTAGTGCGGATCGAAGGCCTCGGGACGCAGCGCCGGGTCGTCCGCGTCGCTGGCCAGGGCCAGGTGCAGTTGCGCGGTCCGAAGCCCCAGGAGTTCTGCGTTCTGCAGCATCGGACCGAACAGTTCCTCAGCCAGCGCGGGCACCGGCGCTGACTGCAGGGACAACGGGTCCGCCACGGGCTCCCGTCGCAGCCGCCGCCGCCCGACGGACGGCAGTCGCTCGAAGTACTGGCCGAGTTGGTGGACGAAGTAGCTCCAGGCGTCGCCCTCATTGGGGACAAGCTCGTGGGCGACTCCCAACGTACGCACCTCGCCGCGGCGATCGCGGAGCTCGATGGCCCCCAGCGCGCGCGGCGTGTGTTCGAACCCAGCACGCTCGGTCAGGAACCGACTGAGTTCCCAGTCCGGGTTCAGGCCCGCGTCGGACTTGCGGAACAACTTCAGGACCAGCCGGTCGGCGAAGAACACCGTGGAGTTGCTCTGCTCTCCCCGATGTGTGGTGGGCCACAACTGCGTGGCGGCGTCGCCGTTGAGCACCTCGGCCATATGGCGGGTGGCCACTCCGCGAAGTTCGACACCGTCGTCTCGCTGGCGCCGCCGCCCCACCATCATGCCGAGGAGCCGTTGGGTGAAGCCCTCGTCCGACATCGCGTCACATACGACGCCGTTGCTTCCCTTCTCACCGCGCCCCGCCAACCGCCACATCCCGGCACCAGGATGCTCGTGCAAGTACTGCTCGGCGTACTCATCGGCAACGAAACGGACCGGGACGACGTAGGTCTCGGGTTCGCCTTCGGAGTAGGTCACCGCAACCAGCAGGATCTGGGCTTCCGGTGCGTCCGGCTCCACCGGCAGGTCCACCGCTTCGGTCAGGCTCAGCCCGGTGATCCGTCGCCCTTTGCCCCCGAACCAGCGGCGCTGCAACAGGATCGACGGAAGCACCGCCTCGATCGCCGCCCGGCTGCGCTTGTTGTCGAACAAAGTGGGCCATGCCGCCGAGGTCGTGACGACGGGTAGGTTCTCCCCCTCGCCATCTGCCTCGTACTTGGCTGGCTGCAACTCGAACCAGTAGAACGCGTGCGGCCCCAACGTGAGTAGGTACGGGAGCTCACCGATCATGGGGAACGTCGAACCGCCGAACAACTCCACGGGCACGCTGCCCTTGTGCTGGGCCAAGTCGAGTTCGACGAACTGCGAGAAGCGGCTCAGATTGGCCACCACCAGGATGGTCGTGTCCTCGTCGGAGCGCAGGTAGCACAGCACCTTGGCGTTGTCGGGCAGCAGGAACTCCATGTCTCCGGTTCCGAAGACGGGGAACTGCTGCCGGACGTTCACGAGCCGACGCATCCACAGCAGCAACGAACTGGGATTGCTCTGTTGCGATGCGACATTGACGGACTCGTACCGGTACTCCGGATCGATGTTGACAGGCAGGAAGAGCTGCTGCGGATTCGCGGTAGAGAATCCCGCATTGCGGTCCGCGCTCCATTGCATCGGCGTACGGACGCCATCCCGGTCGCCCAGGTAGATGTTGTCGCCCATGCCGATCTCGTCGCCGTAGTAGATGATCGGCGTCCCCGGCAACGACAGCAGCAGGCCGTTGAGGAGTTCGATCTTGCGCCGGTCGTTGTCCAGCAACGGCGCCAGCCGGCGGCGGATGCCCACGTTGATACGCGCCCGATTGTCGGCGGCGAACACCCGGTACATGTAGTCGCGTTCCTCGTCGGTGACCATCTCCAGGGTCAGCTCGTCGTGGTTGCGCAGGAACAGTGCCCACTGGGAGCGGTCCGGGATCTCAGGGGTCTGCTGCAGGATGTCGACCAGCGGGAATCGATCCTCCATCTGCACGGCCAT
>CAZCRC010000005.1:0-24821 GCA_964500995.1 uncultured Actinomycetes bacterium | reverse complement strand
CTCTGGGTTATGAGCCCAGCGAGCTACCGAACTGCTCCACCCCGCGGTGATCGCTTGCGCGACTCCGTAAGGTTACCCGGCGCGGGGACCCACAGCCAAATGCGCGGGTGCGCCGACAGCGAAACGCACGCTCCAGGGGAGTCAGGCGCTGCTGTCCGGCTGCGGTTCGGCTGGCACGTCCGTCCCCGGTTCCGTTGGCGGCGGAGTGGCATCGGGAGCCGCAGGCGACTCGGGAGTCGGGGTCGCCACATCCGGCTCACTCGCCGTGGGCGGCGACGACCCAGACAGCCGCGACTGGGCAGCCGCGGCCTGGTCCAACGCAGACTTCAACCGCTCCTGCGCCTCGCCGTAAGCCGTGAAGTCGCCCTCACGCAGGGCCCGTTGCCCCTCCTCGTACGCAGCACTCGCGTCGGTCAGCGCCTGCGCCAACTCCTCCTCAGGAGTCGTCTGGCCATCGCCACCGCCACTACTGCCGCCACCACCGGTCGCCGATCCGGTGAACACCTTGGCCAGTGCGCGCTCCAGGTTGTCCTCCATCGCGACCTCGGAGCCGTACGACGCCAGCACCTTCTGCAACAGCGGGTAACCCTGCTCACCGACCGCCTGCACGTACACCGGTTCGATATACAACATGCCGTCAGCCACCGGCAGGGACAGCAAGTTCCCCAGCACCACGGTCGAGCCACCGCGACGCAGCAGGTTCAGCTGCGAACTGACCACCGGGTCGGACTCGAAGTTGTTCTGCACCTGCGTCGGCCCGGGGATAGTCGTGTTACGCGGCAACTGCAGCACCCGGATGCTGCCGTAGTCCGGCCCAGGCGCCGAGTTCGCCGCCATGAAGGCCGCCAGCGTCTGCCGGCGACTGGGCGAGAACGCCGTCGTCAGCGAGAACGACGGTTCCGCCGTCCCCGGCATCTGCAGCGTCAAGTAATACGGCGGCTGGAAGACGTCCACGTCCTTGGTCGGGTCGTTCGGGACCACCCAGAAGTCCTGGCCCGAGTAGAACGCCGACGCGTCGGTCACGTGGTACCGACTCAGCACAGTGCGCTGCACCTTGAAGATGTCCTCGGGGTAGCGCACGTGCTGCAACACCTCTTCGGGCATCTCAGCACGCGGCAGGACGGTATCGGGGAACACCCGTTCCCACGCCAGCGCGATCGGGTCCGACTCGTCCCACAGGTACAGGTTCACGGTGCCGTCGTAGGCATCGACAGTGGCCTTGACCGAGTTCCGCAAATACGTGACCTGGTCACGGCTCTGCGCGGACACCGATCGCGACGTCGCCGTCACGGAGTCGTTCGTCGCCTCGTTCAGCAGCGTCCGAGCCGAGTTCGGGTAGTTGTTGGTGGTCGTATATCCATCCACGATCCACTTGATCCGACCGTCGACCACCACCGGATACGGATCCCCGTCCAGCGTCAACCACGGCGCCACCTTGGCCACGCGATCGCGCGGATCCCGGTCGTAGAGCACGCGCGACTCACTGTTGACCAGGTCGGACAGCAGGATGTTGGAGTCCTGGAACTTCGTGGCGAACACGAGGCGATCGAAGAACGAGCCCATCGGCACACCGCCGGACCCGCTGTACGTGTTGTTGCGCTGGCCCGTCGGGCTGGCATCGTCGGGGAAGTCCAACTCGCGCGGGGCCTCACCCTCAGGTGCCCCCACGATCGAGTACTCCGGCGACAACTGCCCGAAGTAGATGCGCGGCTCCTCGATGTCCAACGACCCCTCAGGGGGGATATCACTCTCGAAGTAACTCGGGGCGCCGCCGCTGGTGGCCGTGTTGTCCCGCGCCGCCACGAATCCGTACCCGTGGGTGTAGACCGTAGTGTCGTTCGTCCAGTTGCGCTGGCCCTCGGGCAGACCGGTGAGATCGACCTCGCGGACCGCGACCACCGCACCCTGCTGTCCCTCGTCGGGCAACTGATAGCGGTCAACGTCGAGAGCATCGGGGAACGCGTAGAACCCACGGATCTGCTGCTGCTGCCGGAACGTCGGGCTCAGCACCGAGGGATCCATGAGACGGATGTTCTTCAACGTGCCCGACTCGGTGCGCAGCACGGAGGCTGGGGCGTCCTCTTGCCCGTCGTAGTCCTGCACCTGAACGTCGTCCAGGCCGTACGCGGTGCGCGTCGCGTTGATGTTGTTCTGGATGTAGGGGCGCTCCCGGACCTCCTCGGTCGGGCGCACCTGGAAGTACTGCACGATCGTCGGGTACGCCCAGCCGATCACGATGGAGCTGGCCAACAGGATTCCCAGCGCGATCAGTGGCAGCGACCACACCCGCCGGAACGCGGTGATGAAGAACAGGATCGCCACCACCACAGCAGCGAACGCCAGAATTGTTTTGCTCGGCAACACCGCGTGGACGTCGACGTACTTCAGCCCCGTGAAGCCGGGGACCAACGACTGGCTGGCCGTGGCGAGCTCGTACCGGTCCAGCCAGTACGCCACGGCCTTGGCCAGCAGGATCAGCCCACCGATCACCGCCAGTTGAGTCTGCGCCGCGGGACTGACCGACCGGGTGTCACCCTGCAGTCGGATCCCCCCATACAGGTACTGCACCACCACGGCGGTGATCAGACACAGGAACAGCACCGCGAAGACCCAGCCGAGCAGGAACCGCAACCACGGCAACTGGAAGACGAAGAACCCGACGTCCAAGCCGAACTGGGCATCGGTCTGACCGAACTCCCCGCCCTCGCGCCACAGCTGGAACGTGCCCCATTCCGCGCTCGCCGACAGCCCGGTCATGACCCCCATGAGTGCGGACAGTCCGATCGTGATCGCCAATCGATACGGGTCGACGGATGCGCGATACCGCTCCAATGACGCCTGCTCCGCGGTCACGCGACCGAACGCCGGGCGGGTCTGGAACGCGATCCCCGCAGTCAGCGCCAACGCGCCGGCCATGAGCGCGCCGAAGACCAGGAACAGGCCGATCTGCGTCATGAACGTCGTGGCGAACACCGACGTCTTGTCGACGGATCCGAACCACAGCCAGTCGCTGTAGTAGGTGGCGAACACGACGAACGCCAGCACGAGCCCGCTCAGCACCAGGATGGTCGGTACCAGCACTCGGCCGCGCGAGGGCGGTTCGGCCAGCATCGTGCCACCAGGTCGGCGACCAGCCGATCCACCGGTGCCGCCGGGCATGTCGAAAGCCATGAACGAACCTTACTCGTCCCCCGTGCGAGGGCATCCCCGCACGGGCTTGTTGTCCCGCCAGTCCTGAAGAACGGTCATCGTCTGGTCCAGATCGGCCACTGCGGCGACTTCCAGCCCCTCCGGCTGGCTGGCCAGCACCTCGGTGCAGTTGTCCCTGGGCGCGATGAAGAGTTCCGCGCCCGCCTCCTGCGCGGCCAGCATCTTCTTGTCGATGCCACCGATCGCCCCGACGACCCCATCGCCGTCGATCGTCCCGGTGCCCGCCACCCGGCGGCCCAGCAGCAAGTCGCCCGGCGTCAGCTTGTCCACCATGCCCACCGCGAGCATGAGCCCCGCACTCGGTCCCCCGATCCCGTCCAGGTTCACGGTGGCGGTGAAGTCCGACCGGTACCGGTTCTCGGGCACGATCCCCACCAACGCCGCCTCCGGGTCGTCGGGATCGGGTCGCGACGTGACGGCGACAGTCTGCACCTCGCCCGCGCGCTTGATCCGGAACCGGAACGTCGTCCCCGGTGGGCTGGCCCGAACCTGCGTCACCAGCTCCTCCCGGCCGCGGATCGGATCTCCGTCCACGGCCAGGATGACGTCACCCGCTTCCAGCACCCCGTCGGCCGCAGAGTCGGGCAGCACCTGGACCACCACCACCTGCGAGGTGACGGGCCGATCCAGATACCCCGCCGCAGCGCCGAGCGCCTGGGACTGCGATGCGTCGAACACCGCCTCCTGGGCCTGCCGGGACTCCGGTTCGTCGGCGTCCTCGTCCGGCAGCACGGACGTGTCCGAGCTGAACAACCCCACCAGTGCCGTTCCCACATTGATCGGGCCCGCCGATCCGCCACTTTCCGCGACCGTCGTCATGTCCAGGACCCCGGTGGTCGGGTAGGACTCCGCGCCGTCGATCACCAGCACCGGCTTGTCGTCGACTGTTCCCAGGATGTCGAACAGCGGACCGGGCGATCGCGCGACGAACGGGATGGGGGCCAATACCGCTGCGGCGACGGTCAGCACCGTCAGCACCAATGCGGTGATGACCCAGGCCCGGCCGCGCTCACTCATCGGTGCCGTCATCGCCGCGCAGCGCGTGAGCGACACGCGCCAAGCGGACATCATCGTCGGGGGCAGCACGGTGTTCCCGGCGCCACACGATCACAGCGGCCAGCAGCGTGATCACCACGGGGATGGCCAGCCACAGCAGCGGATTCACGTTGGCAGTATCCCCCATCCCCGGGCCGCCGGACGGAGCCTCGCGGGGAGGCTCGGGCGAAGGCCCGCCCCGACTGCGCTGTGAGCGGACGGGAGCGCTTCGGGGGTGTGTCGCGCCGGGAGCGCCGATACCGTGGTCTCCAGCGACAATCGAGGAGATCGCATGAGCGGCAACATCCCCTTCGGCTTTCAGCCCCCGGGATCCGGCGATGACGACAAGAACAATCCGCTCGCTGGATTCGACCTGTCCAACCTCGGCTCCGCGCTGGAGTCCCTCGGTCGCATGCTGCAGTCCGGCGGCGACGGTGCGGTGAACTGGGACATGGCGCGTCAGATCGCCCGCAGCAGCGAGCCGCAGAAATCCGATCCCGGGGTCACCGATGGCGAACGGGCGGCCGTCACCGAGGCGGTGGGCCTGGCGAACGTGTGGCTGGATCAGGAGTCCTCGTTCGCTGCGAGCAACGCTGCCGCGATCGCCTGGTCCCGCGGGGACTGGGTCGATGGAACGATCCCCGCCTGGCAGCGCATGGTCACCCCGATCGCCGAACAGGTCACCGGAACGATGTCGGGTCTGATGGCCGGGCAGGGGCTGCCGGAGGGACTCCCCGGAGTCGACCCGGAGCAGATGAAGGCCATGATGGGCCCCCTGGCTGGAGTCGCCCAACAATTGGGGTCGGCGATGTTCGCCAACCAGATCGGGCAGGGGCTCGGCATGCTCAGCGGCGAGGTCTTGTCCGCCAGCGACATCGGCATCCCACTGACCCCGGACGGCCGACCGACCCTGTTGCCCGCCAACGTGAACGCGTTCGCCGACGGCCTGGACGTCCCCCGGCAAGAAGTGCTGCTGTTCCTGGCGCTGCGGGAGTGCGCGCATCAGCGCCTGTTCACCCACATCCCGTGGCTGCGCTCGCGCCTCGAGGATGCCGTTGCGGCGTATGCGCGCGGGATCCAGGTGGACATGAGCCAGATGGAAGAGATGTTCGGCAACATCGATCCGAGCAACCCCGCCAGCATCAACGAGGTCATGGGCGGCGGGGAGATGTTCCAGCTCAAGCAGACCCCGGAGCAGGAAGCGGCCCTGGCCCGACTGGAGACCCTGCTGGCCTTGGTCGAGGGCTGGGTGGACCACAGCGTCAGCGCCGCCGTCGCCGACCGCTTGCCCGCGCTACCCCAGCTCACCGAGGCGATGCGCCGGCGCCGCGCCGCCGGTGGCCCGGCCGAGAAGACGTTCGCCTCGCTCGTCGGGCTGGAACTGCGCCCCCGCCGGCTGCGCGAGGCCGCCCAGTTCTGGGCGCGGGTTCAGGCAGATGGCGACTCCGCCGAACGCGACCGCTACTGGGATCACCCCGACCTGCTGCCCACCGCCGAAGACCTCGACGACCTCGATGGGTTCTTCCAACGCTCCGGCGCGCAGGAGATCGAGATGCCGTCCGGCCCGGCCAGCACGATCGAGGACACCCAAGGCGGAGCCACCCATAACCCGGCCGCCGACGACTCCCCCGCCGACGACGAGGATCCGCCCGCCGCGCCGACCGCGTAGCCTGCGGCTCAGTGTCCGCAACGCAACTGGGTTAGTTCCAGTCGGGTCGCAGCGGCATGCTCGTGGAACCGTCTGGGGCGGTCCGGGTGGCCAGGACCTGGTGCAACTGGATGACGTTGTGGGCGAACCCCCACCGCGACGCCGCCAGATACAGCCGCCACACCCGAGCCCGCCGCAGACCGATCTCGGCCACGGAGGCGTCCCAATGCTCGTCCAGGTTGCGCGACCACTTCTCCAGCGTCATCGCGTAGTGCACCCGCAGATTCTCTTCGTGCTGCACCTCGAGCTGCTGACGCTCCATCTGGTCGATCAGGTGACCGACGTGCACCAATTCGCCGTCGGGAAAGATGTAGCGGTTGATGAAACTGCGCTTGGTCATCGTGCGCTGCTTGGTGTCGGTGCGGGTGATGCAGTGATTCAGGATGCGTGCCCCGTCCACCACCTTGGATCGCAGGAACGCGAAGTAGTCCGAGTAGTTGGCCTGGCCGATGTGCTCGGTGAGCCCGATGGACGACAGCGCATCGAATCCGGTCTCGCGGATGTCGCGGTAGTCGCCGTGGCGGAAGTCCACCACACCTGTCAGGCCCTCGCGGCGGATCATCTCCTGACCCCAGGCCGCTTGCTGCCGCGACAGCGTGACGGCCACCACCGAGACGCCGTAGTTCATGGCCGCGTGGCGAGCCATGCCGCCCCAGCCGCACCCGATGTCCAGCAATCGCATCCCCGACTGGAGCCCCAGTTTGCGGCACACCAGATCGAACTTCTCGTCCTGCGCTTCCTCCAGCGTGGAGTCCGGCTTGGGGAACACAGCGCAGGTGTAGGCCATGCTCGGCCCGAGGAGCCACTCGTAGAACGTATTGCTGACGTCGTAGTGGTGGCTGATCGCGTCCGCGTCGCGGTTCTTGGCATGGCGCCGACCCGACAGCCGTACCTCCTCCGGCGGCGGTGGTAGCCGCTTCAGCGCGGCGGGCGCGAACTCGCGCACCAACTGGGCGGTCTGCGTGACGCCGGGCTTGTGCACCCCGGAGTAGAGGGCATCGAACGCCTCATAGACGTCGCCGTGGATGTCCAGATCACCGTTGACATAGGCCCGCGCGATGCCCAGTTGCCCGGGCGCCCCAGCGATGGCCTGGATGGCCCGTTCGGAGCGCACCTCGAGTCGAACGGGCGCTCCTGGGGTGCCAGCCCGGCTGCCGTCGTATGCGACGAACTCGATGTCCTGGCTGTCCGGAACAATCATGCGGAACGCGTCGGCGATCTTCATCGGCGTCTCCTCTGCTCGGTGATCATCATGCCGATTCGCCGATCGCGAGTCACGAGGAACCCACGCACTTGTCGTAAAGGTCCAGCAACCGGTGATTTGGGTCGTAGCGGGCTTTCAGCTCCCGATAGGTCTCCCCGCCGTATATGGACCAGAACGTGTCGCGGTCGTAGTACGACGTCGAGTACAGCGACTTCCGTCCGCCGAGTTCGGTGACCTTGGCTTCGATGGCACGGTTGACCGTTCCCGCCGCAGGGTCGACTCCCTCGGGCACCGCGACGGTCGACCAGAACCCCACGTTGACGTAGGTCACGTCCGGGTCGAACTGGTACAGCGGCCACACCGCCGCCGCATCCCGCTGCTTGAGGGGGCACACCCACACCGGTTCGATCCCGACTTCGCGGTGGAAGAAGTCCATGAACTCCGCCAGCGCGGTCACGGGCACTTCGACGTCCTGCACGACGGCCTCGCGCTGAGGGCGGCCGCGGCGACGGGCGATTCGATTGGTGATGTCGTGGCGTCGCTCGAACGCCACGATGCGCCAGTACACGTCACTGCGCAGTTTCGCCTTCGGCCACAGCCGTCGGATGGCGGGGCGCTGCACGCCGATTGCCCGGGAGCACCAGAACCAGTCGGTGTCCCACCGCCACAGGAAGTCCAACGTGGTCAGGCGATCAGTGCGACGCCTCGCGATGGACCGGTAGTAGATGTCCATGCCCGTGTAGTCGGAGCAGGTCCCGATGTCCGGCGCGTACCGCGCGGTCGTCAGGTACATCTGCGAGGCACTGAAGACGGTCCCGTCCACGTAGTCGACCGGCTCCCCCTGCCACTGTCCTGTTGCCACGACCTCGCTGATGGCCGCGGCCATCGCCTCGGTGGATCCGAACGGCGTGTGGCGCAGCGCAACCTGCGCGGTGACCGGCTCCAATTCGATCGTCAAGGTGAGGGCGTACCCCAAAGTCCCGTAGGAGTTGGGGAAGCCGTGGAAGAGGTCGCGGTGGGGTCCGGTCGCATTGGCGTGGACCAGTTCCCCCGCACCGGTGAGGATCCACATGGCCACGACCGACTCGTGGGGGGTGCCGTTGCGAAAGCTGGCCGCCTCGATACCAAGGCCGGTGACGGCTCCGCCCAGCGTGATGGTCCGCAACTGCGGGACACACAGCGGCACCAAGCCGTGGGGCAGTGTGGCGGCAACGAGATCCTCGTAGGTGGTGAGCCCACCGACGACTGCCGTCCTGGCCTCGGCATCGATGTCGAACACGCCGTTGAACGCGGACAGATCCAATCGCTGCGCCACGTCGGAGCGGGAGCGAAAGAGGTTGGAGGTCTGTTTGGCCAACCGCACCGGGTGGCCGTCGGGCCAGTCCCGCAAGGTTGCGGCGGCGAGTGCTGCAGCGGACTCCAGGTCTGCAGCCGGGGTGTGCGCGGTCATCGCCCCACACCCTAGCGACCCGCCGATCAGGACGGGCCGGATGCCGGTGGGGCGCCGGGATGCGGCGCCCCACCGATCACGTCATGCCTTGGGCAGGAACTTGGTGACCTTGGTTCCGCACACGGGGCACTGGCCCTTGGCCATGCGGGTGCCCTTCTCATTCACCACAACTTCTCCGGTGAAGTCACGCTTTTCCTTGCACTTCACGCAGTAAGCGTTGCCGCTGTACTCCTCAGCCATCCTGATGCCTCCTTGAGTGGCCGGCCGCCTGCCGACCGTCGCGCAGACAGACTAGACACCCTCGGGGTCCGGTGGATGCATCGGGGCGGGTGATTCCCCCGTTCACTGTGTGTAGCGACTTGTGGATGACTCGCCGCAGCGGCGTTCACTTCGGGTCACCATCCATGGCGTGACTGCCTCTCACCTGCGTCTGCACCCCTGGCTTCCGGTTCTTGTCGACCCCAGCGGCAGGGTTCGGCTGCGACTGGATCGCTTCTCCCGACCGCTGCCCCGCGACCTCACCACTGCCGTGACGGCCAGCGCCCGCCACGTCCGCGCCACCCACACCGCACCGGACGACGGACCCGGATGGCGCACCCTGGTCGCCGCCGGCCACGTCGTCGAGTCCGACGATGTCGCCCGATCGGCTGCGGCGGGCGGGGACGCACTGGTGCGGGCCCACCTGAGTCGTCATGCGGTCAACCCCGACCAAGCCGGGCGCGTCCGACACCGAGCCACACAACGAGTCGCGGTGACCGGACCGGACGCCCTCGTGGAACCCATCGCAGCCGCGCTGACGGCCTGTGGGGTTCCGCTGAGTGGCCCCGGAGTCACCCCCACCTTGGTGGTGCACGTGGGACGCCCCAACGCGAGCACGATCCACGATTGGATGCTCACGGGGGTCCCGCACCTGGTCGTGATCCCACGCGCGGCGGCGATCCGGGTCGGACCCTTCGTCGACCCAGGGGTGTCCGCTTGTCTGCAGTGTCTGAGTCTGGCCCGAGGTGAACAGGATGCGTCGTGGCCGTTGCTGGCGGAACGACTCGCCCGACTGCCGGTTCCCACCCCCGATGCACTGCTGGTCGGATCGGCCGCGGCGCTGGCGGCTCGGGCGGTGGTGGAGTGGGCAGAGACAGCAGGCAGCGCACTAATGGGGTCGTATTGGGTGGTCGGTCTGGACGATCCCCTGCCCAGGCGGGTCCCAGTCGCGCGACACCCCACCTGCGGCTGCTGGTGGCCGGTGGCGCCGAGTCCGGTGACCGGTGGATGGGCGGCAACGAGCGCCACGGTGGCCGGTGGTTCACAATGACAACGTGGCGGACCTCCCCCGACGCACGATCACCCGCAGCGCCCGCATCGCGGCTCTGCCGCTGGGTCACGCCGGGCGGGCGGCTCTGGGCCTCGGCAAACGAATGGGCGGCAAGCCCGCCGAGGCCGTGTCGACCGAACTGCAGCAGCGCACCGCCGAGCAGGTATTCAAGGTTCTGGGTGAGCTCAAGGGTGGCGCCATGAAGGTCGGCCAAGCCATGAGCGTGTTTGAGGCCGCCCTACCCGAGGACCTCGCTGGCCCGTACCGGGCCACGCTGACGAAGTTGCAGGAGGCCGCCCCTCCGCTGCCGGCTGCCACCGTTCATGAGGTCCTGGCCGAGAACCTGGGCGACGACTGGCGCGATCGCTTCCTCGAGTTCAACGACCAACCCGCAGCGGCTGCCTCGATCGGGCAGGTCCACCGCGCCGTGTGGCGCGACGGTCGAGCCGTCGCCGTCAAGGTGCAGTACCCGGGCGCCGCCAAGGCCCTGACCAGCGACCTCAACCAGATGGTTCGGATGGGCCGACTGTTCGGCACCATCGTTCCGGGCCTGGACATGAAGCCGCTGCTGCTGGAGCTCAAGGCGCGGGTCGTCGAGGAGCTCGACTACCTGCGCGAGTCCCAGTCCCAGCGCGCATTCGCCGCGGAGTTCGAAGGCGACCCGGACTTCCTGATCCCGCATGTTCTGGCTGCCGCCCCCCAGGTGCTGGTCACGGAGTGGGTCGACGGACGTCAACTGTCGGCCATCATCGCCGAAGGCACCCCCGCGGAACGCGATCACGCCGGGCTGCTGTACTACCGGTTCCTGCTGTGCAGTCCCGCTCGAGCCGGGTTGCTGCACGCCGATCCGCATCCCGGCAACTTCCGGATCATGGCCGATGGGCGGTTGGCGGTGCTGGACTTCGGGGCCGTCGCTCATCTGCCGGACGGGATGCCCCCTGCCGTCGGTCGGCTCATGCGGATCGCAATCAGCGGCGACGCCGACACGGTAGTGGCGGGCCTGACTCAAGAGGGCTTCATCCGCCCCCACATCACGATCGACGGGGATCGGTTGTTGGAGTATCTACTGCCGTTCATCGAACCCGTCCAGACAGAGACTTTCCACTACTCGCGGGAGTGGTTGCGGGGGCTGTTCGATCGGGTCAAGGATCCCCGCGGCGTGGACTTCACGGTGGGCCTGAAGTTGAACCTGCCGCCGTCTTACGCACTCATCCATCGGGTGTGGGTGGGTGCTACAGGTGTGATGTGCCAACTCGACGCCACCGTGCCGGCGCGCGCCGAGATCGCCGAGTGGGTACCCGGATTCATGGACGAGGATCTACTCGAGTCCGGTGCGCTGTGACGATCTGCAGCAGTTCACGGCCGTACTGCTGAACCCGGTCGGGGCGCATTCCCGGAATCAGTTGCAGTTCTGACTGCACCGTCGGCGCGACCTCGGCGATCGCCCGCACCGTGGCATCAGTGGCCACCACATGGCCGGGCACCCCCGCGCGCAGAGCTTCGGCGTCGCGCCACGCGAACAGTTCGCCGAGCAACCGCTCGTCGGCCATGTCCGGGCACGTATCGCACCGCATCAGGACCCGCTCCTGACCCGTCACCAGGGCGCGGCCGCACAACCGGCAACGCGCGGGTGGCAGGCCCGCGCCCGCGTGATCCCCGGTCTCGTGCGCGGCGGGGATGGGGACACTCGCCGGGTCCCGCACCACGGGCGCCACTGCCCCGGATCCGAACGCGGCCAGGTAGGGCGACGGCCGGGCCCGACCGCCCCGAGCCGTCGTCCCCGCCCACGTGGCCACCAGGCGGTGCCGTGGGCGGGTGACCCCGACATACATCAGGCGACGCTCCTCGGCTTCGGCCCGAGTCGTCCCCGCCCGCACGAACGGCAGGTGCTGGTCGTCCAACCCCAACAGGAACACGGTGTCCCACTCCAGCCCTTTGGCCGCGTGCAAAGTGAGCAGCGAGACACCGGCGGGTGGGGGTGCCTCGTTGTCGGCGACACGGCGCTGCAACTGCGCCAACGCATCCGCCCCACTGACGGTCTCGTCGAACAAACCGGCCAGCGCAGCCAGCGTCTCCCAGCGTTCTCGGGCCAACGGTCCCTCCGGCGGCCTGGCCCCGTGACCCATCGCGGCCAACACATCGGCCATGAGATCAACAGCAGCGGCGTCTGGACGCGCCCGCACCTCGCCACGGAATCTGGTCACTGCCTCGGTCGCCTCGCGGCGTTCGAAGAACCGGTCCCCCCCGCGGGTGGCGAATGGGAGTTCGCGGCGGCGTAACTCGTCCTGCAGGATCCGCGCCTGGAGGTGCACCCGGTACAGCACAGCGATCTCGCCGACCGGATGACCGGCCCGCACCAGGCCGGCGATCTCGTCGGCGATCCCGGCAGCCTCGGCGACGTCCGTGGGGAACTGCAGCACCTGCGCGGCACCCGCGGCCCGCTTGGGTTCCGCCACGGGTGCTGAGTGCAGCGTCAACGCCCCGGGGATCTGGCCACCGAGTCGGTTGGCGACCTCGGCGATCACGGGCGCGCAGCGAAACGTCGTGCTCAGTTCGACCACCGTGGCGCCGGGATGCCGCGAGGCGAAAGTCGCCAGCAGGGTCGGGTCGGCGCCCGCGAACTCGTAGATCGTCTGCGCGGCATCACCGACGACGCAGATCTGATCCCGGTCCCCCACCCACAGATCCAGCAGTCGCTGCTGCAGTGGGCTGACGTCCTGGTATTCGTCGACGGTGATCCATCGAAACGCCCGGCGGACACTCTCCCGAATGTCACTGCGGCTCTCAAGCAATCCGATGGTCACCAACAGGACGTCGTCGAAGTCCATGACGCCGTTGTCGGACTTGACGCGCTCGTACTCGGTGAGCACCGCTGCCACTCGCTCCGGATCGGCACCCGTCGCGGGTCGTTGCCCCGCCACCGCTGGGTAGTCCTGAGCTGTGAGCCCTTGGGCCTTGATCCAATCGAGTTCGGTCAACAGAGCCGACAACGAGTCTCGATCGTGTGGCTGGCCGAGGCGTTCGGCGGCGCTCGCCAGCAGGGTCGTCCGCTGCGACTCGATGCGCGCGGGAGTGCCACCGATCGCATCAGCCCAGAAGTGCCGCAACTGCCGCAACGCGGCCGAGTGGAACGTCCGCACTGCGACGTCCGGCGCCCCGAGCGCGGCGAGTCGCGCGTGCAGTTCCGCGGCGGCTCGCGCGGTGAAGGTCACCGCCAGTGCACGGTGCGCCTCATAGCGACCCGACGCGACCCCGTGGGCGATGCGATGCGTGATCGTACGGGTCTTACCCGAGCCAGGCCCGGCCTTGATCAGAACCGGTCCGTGCAGCGCCTCGGCGGCGTCCCGTTGCTCCGGGGTCAAACCGGCCAGGATGTCTGTCATTCCCGGGACCAATCCCCCGGCAACGCGGAGCCGAACCACAACTCGATGAGCCATCGGGAGATGCTGAACAGCGGGGGCAGTCGCACCGTCCCCGCGGTGCAGGCGTGCTGCAGTTGTTCCCGCGTGAACCACTGGGCTTCGGCGATCTCACCCAGGTCGGGCCGGAGTTCTGTGGTTCGTGCGGTGGCATGGAATCCGAGCATGAGCGAACTGGGGAATGGCCAGGGTTGACTGCCGCGGTACCGGACCTCGCCCACCGTGACCCCCACCTCTTCCAGCACCTCGCGCGCGACCGCGTTCTCCAACGTCTCGCCCGGCTCGACGAATCCGGCGAGCGTCGAGAACCACCCCGGCGGCCAGCGGGTCTGGCGGCCCAGCATCGCGCGGTCATCGGAATCGAGCACGAGCATGATGACCGCGGGATCGACGCGCGGGAAATGCTGGCTGTCGTCGGTGGGGCAGCGCCGGATCCAGCCACCCTGGCTGAGGTGCGTGGCTGTGCCACAGATCGGGCACCGCGGATGCCGCCGATGCCAGTTCAGGACAGCCAGCGCCCCGATCACGATGCGGACATCCGGTGAACTTGGATCCGCGATCCCCAGTTCGCGCACCGGACACCAGAGTTCGTTGCGCTCGCCCTCCGCCGCCACGGCGAAGTACGGGGTGCCGTCGGGCGCCAGTCCGAGGAACACCCAATCGCCGTCGTAATGGCCCGACTGGTCGGTCGGCAGTTGGGTCGGCGACAGCCACTGCACCTGCGGGGCAGTGTCGGCCGAGTCGACCACATGGACACTGTCGGCCGAGACCATGACCACGCGAGCATCCGGATGGCGCCACTGCTGGGCGAGCCACTGCGGATCGGCCCTTCGCTCGCCCACGGGATCCAGGGCGGGTTCCGTCACTGGCAGCGGGTGGTTCACCAGGTCAGCCTACGGTCGGCTCCAGGGACCCACCCGACAGGAGTTGTTCCGGACTGACGAGGTCGTCGTAGCTGGTGTGGCTGCCGTCGGCGAGGAACACGAACGTGGCCCTCACCCGGGCCGGGTCGCATCCGACCAGGCCCGCCCATGCCGCGCGGTACAGCACCAACTGAGCGGGATCAGCGGAGGTCGCCGAACCGGTCTTCCAGTCCACGACCTCCCAGTCGACGTCGCTGTCGTCGGTCACGGCGAACACGGCATCGATCCGGCCAGTGATGGACAGTCCGGCCACAGACACGACAAACGGCTGCTCCACCGCGAGGGGAGTGCGTTCGGCGTAGGCGGTACGAGCCAACTGCGCGGCGAACTCATCCGTGTCGGGTGCGGACTCCCCCGGCACGTCGAACAGCGCCTGTTGCCCGACCCGCTGCTCCAGCCAGGAGTGGAAGGCGACGCCCCGTGCGGCTGCGGGGCTGGGGCGTCGCGGCATCGGCCGACGCACCTGGTCCAGGAACTCCTCCGGAGCGCGAAGCCAGGCCAGAACGGCACTGGCGGATACAACCGTCGGCAGCGCCACGTCGCCGGCTGTTGCCTGGCCCTCGGCGATCAGCGACTCCGCGGCGATCACGAGCGGATCCCCGTCGGGCACCGCAGCGGCGTCCTCGACGTGGTCCCCGGCCGGGGCCGCCTGCACCTGCGCCACCAGGTTCTGGACGCTGGGCCTGCCCGTCGGGCGGGGCCACACCGGGATGGTCGTTTGGGCTGCCGTCACGACCTCGGCATGGTCACTCGGCGTCTCCTGCCAAGGCCCCAGTTCGCCGCTGGTCTGCTCGCAGGCACGGCGGACGGCCAACAGGTAGTCCGACGGACCGCGCGGCGTCTTCTGCGTCGGTCCCCACCAGTGCCCACTGGCCAGCAGCTCCTGCTTGGCTCGGGTGACGGCGACGTACGCGAGTCGGTCCTCGTCGCGACGATCGTCCACTTGGCATGCGGCCACATAGGCGTCGTGGTCCTTGCCGGTGAAGTGAGTGGCGGGGAATCCCAGGTGGAGGGCGGGGTCCGGTTCGTCGGCGGCGACGGGGGGGACCGCCAGCGGGCTGGTGACCCACCGCGCGCTTCCCCGCGCCGCGGGGAACACTCCCGCACTGAGTCCGGGCAGTGCCACCAATGGGAACTCCAGGCCCTTGGCAGCGTGCATGGTCATGACGGCGATGCCTTCGCGACCTTGATCGTCGGTGTCCTCTGGAGACGTGGCGAAGCGGCGGCAGTCCGCTAAGTACGAAACGAAGTCCGGCAGCCAGCGGGACCCGTCGAATGATCGGAACTGTTGGGCGAGATCGACCAAGGAGTGCAGCGCCTTCGGCACCTGCGCGGCATCGACCGCCAGGATTCCCGGCGTCAGGAGGTCACTCACGGCCGCGACCAGATCGGGCAGCGGGCGGTCGCGGAGGCGATCCAGGTGATCCCACTCCACCACGAAGTCCATGAATCGAGTGCGCGCCTCGGCGGAGTAGCGGTACTGATCCGCCGGGCCGAGGTCGTGGATCGCGTCGAGGAGGCTGATGGGGACGTCGGTGGGGGACGGGGTGTCTCCCACGGCGAGGTCGCGGGCGCGACGGGCCAGGGTGGCGAGGTCGCGGGGGCCGATGCGCCACCGTGGGCCGACCAAGTGGTGCAGCAGCTCCGGATTCGCGAACGGGTCAACCATCACCGTCAGCAACGAGGTCACATGGTGCACTTCGGGCAGGGCCAGCAGGTCGCGTCGACTGGAGACGTGAGCGGGCATGCCCATCGAGCGCAGGTGATCCATGACCGCACTGACGTGGTCGTTGGACCGACACAGCACCGCCATGTCGTGCCACTCATGTCGGTCTCGCGCCTCGGTCAGGGCATCGGAGAGCCACTGCAGTTCCTGATCCCACGTATCCACGAGGGCGCAGCTGAGCCTGCCGCCGGAGCGGTCCGGGGGCGACCGCAGCTCGCGCACGTCGTCGTGGAAGGAGCGCAGATCGGCCGCGATGTCGTTGGCGACGTCCAGCACTGCGGGAAGTGACCGCCGGTTGACGGTCAAGGGGAACGTGGCCGCGCGAGTGCCGTCACTGCGCCGGAACTGTTGCGGGAACTCATCGATGTTGGTGACGCTGGCACCACGCCAACCGTAGATGGCCTGGCAGGGATCCCCCACGGCAGTGACCGGGTGGCCCTGGCCGAACAGCACCTGCAACGTGCGCCGTTGTGCTCGTGACGTGTCCTGGTACTCGTCCAAGAGGACCACGCGATACTGCTCCGTCATCCGGCGTCGGACCACCGCTGCCCCCGCCGCGAGTTCGCTGCCCAACCGCACCTGGTCGGAGAAGTCCATCAACTCCCGGTCCGCCTTCGTCTGCCGGAACTGCGCCACGAGATCGGCCAACCGCAGTCGTTCCTGGGCGGCCTCGGTCATCTTGCGCAGCAGCGTCGCGGGGCCGGTGGTGGCCGCCAACTGCGCCAGGAGCGCGGTGTCGTACTGCTTGACCTCGGCGAGCGACACATCTAGATCGGCGAGTTCGTCATCCATCGCTCGGATCTTCTCGGCCACTCGCTCGGGTGACCCCACGAGGCCCGCGACATCCCACGGGTCACAGGCGACGGCATACGCCAGCCTGGCTCGTTGCCCATCGGTCAGCATCCGCTGATCCGCTTCGAGCCCCAACAGCGGTCCGAACTGAGCCAACAGTTGACCGGCGAAGGCGGGGTAGGTGAGCACGGTGGCCTCGCCCAGCTCCTGCTCTATGGATGCCACCGGTGCACTCGCGCACGCGCTGCGGATTCGGTGCCGCAGTTCACCGGCGGCCTTGTTCGTGAAGGTGAGGCCGAGCACCTGATCGGCGCTGACCTGACCGGTCGACACCAACCAGACGACGCGGGCCGCCATCACGGTCGTCTTGCCCGTTCCCGCACCCGCGACGATCAGTTGGGGTTCCAGCGGCGCTGTGGCGGCCAGTAGTTGCTCCTCGCTGAGCGGGATTCCCAGCAGTTCCGGCAGGTCGTCCGGTGTCAGGGTGGTCATCGATTCCCCTCACGTGCGTGGGCCGGGCATGAGGTCAGGAACGGGCACGTGCGACAGGCGGGCCCCTTGGTCGCCTCGAACTGCTCCGCGCGCAGCGCCGAGGCCGCGCGACGAAGGACGGTGTCGGTGAGGTCGGCCAACTCCCCCACCGGTGACTGGGTTCGGATCTTCGGCTGCAACGGATCGGCGGCCGCGGCGGGGACACAGACCTGGACCAATCCGGCTCCTTGTGACGGCAGTCCCAACACCTGGGCGATGGCGAGTTGATAAACCGCGAGTTGCACATTGGTGGCCGCGGCTTCGCCGGACACGGCCGACCGCTGGGTCTTGTAGTCCCAGACGAGGACGTGGTCGTCATGGCGTTCGACAACGTCGATGGACCCGGAGACGGCGATCTCGTCCGTGGGCTGACCGGCAGAATCCACCACCGGCAGGGTCGTGGTGATGCGCTCCTCGGCCGCGACCGGAACCGGCCGGGTCTGCAACCAGTTCGCGGCTCGCTGGATCGCGGTGAGCGCGGTGGTCCGCTCGGCAGCCTCCTGCCATCCCGCATCGTAGGAGATCTCCCGCCACACCTCCGTGAGAATCTCGTCCGGCTGCCGCTCATCACCACCCGCCAGCGCTGCGGCTGCCGCATGGACCACCAGGCCGAACCCGGCGTGGGGCCCCTGGGGCCGATCCGCCTTCAGCTCGCGTTGCAGCAGCCACCGCAGCTGGCATTGGTCCAGGAGCGCCAACGCGGACCCCGACAGCGACAACGCGCGATCCTCGGGGCGCAGCGGCGTGGGTCCCACGGTCCAGTCCGAGGCACCTTCCCAGCGCGCCGGCGCCATGCCGGGGAACAGGGGGCGACCAGTGGGCGTCGTGGCCCGCGTGAGCCGCGCCAGCGCCGCTACCGCAGGCGCCCGATTCGCGTCCGTCAGCGCCTCGCGTCGCGCCTGCACCATCAGGTCGACGGGGGTCTGCGGGGTGGGCGGAAGTCCCCGAACCCGACGAACCGGCAGGCCCGCGTCCCCGAGCAGCGGGGTGGGGGGATCCTCGGGGCCACCACATGCGACGAGCAGAAGGGTCTGACTGGCTCTGGCCAACGCAACGTTCAGGAGTCGGCGTCGTTGTGCGGCCGCGCGCCGGGGAACGTCGGGGAGCAACCGGTCCGGTCCGAGTCGGGTCGGTTGGATGAGGCCGTCCTGACCGTCGCCACCTCGCCAGTTGCTCTCCTGCAGCCCCGTGACCACCACCACGGGCCACGTCCGTCCCAGGGCACGATGCAAGGACAGCACCGACACGCTGTCGGTGAGGGACTCCTGCTTGAGATCCGGTTCGGCGGGGATCTCCTGATGCTCCAACTCGTCGATCAGCGACGACAGGCCGCGGTGCCCACCCCATCGTTCGGGGGCCCGTTCCGCCAGCCGGAACACCTGGATGACGGCATCGAGGTCGCGGTTCGCGGCGATTGCCGCGTCACCGCCGGACAGGGCCCGACGGCGGAGTCGCTGCGGCCAACTGTCGTCCCCGCCGTGCCAGATCTGCCACAGGACCTCGGCCGGTGTCGCATCGCGCGCTTGGAGCCGACGCGCCGCGGTGATCCGCCGATCCACCGTGGCCAGAACCCGAGCCACCTCGCGCAGGTCGCTCGGCAGACTGTCGTGCAGGACGGGATCTCGCGCGATCTGACCCCACGTCAGCTCGGCGTCTTCGGGCGGTGTCACCTTCGCTACGGCCCGGCGCAGTTCACGCAGCCGGCGGGACCCCACTGCGCCGAGGTCCGACGACAGCAGCGACGTCCAGACCGGGTCGTGGTCAGCTGATGTCGGATCAACGGAGAGCACGAGTCGAGCGGCTGCCAGCAGCGTCGCCACCGCAGGAAGTTCCGCGAGGGCACGATCCGCGGTCGGGACGTGGACCGGGATCCGCGCCAGACCGAGAACGCGAGCCACCACGGACAGCTCGGCGTTCGGACTCGTGACCAGGACGGCCATATCGCGCCAGTCGGTCCCAGCCCGGTGCTGTGTCCACAGAAGTTGCGCGATGTGATGCGCCTGGCTGATGGGGTCGTCGTACTCGACGGCCTCGACGTGATCGCCAGCGGCGGTGACTGCGGGAGTCCGGTAGTCCGACCCGGGTGCCACGGGGAGGCCGACGTACCAACGCCGCCCCAGCAGTTCGCGTCGGGCGTCGCGCTGGTGCGCGCCACCGCGGTGCAGGGTGTCGGCGACGAGGACCCGGCTGAACTCCGCGAATCCGGCGAGTGCAGACAGGTCGGCCCCCTTGTAGGACGCCACGCACTGATCCGGATCCCCACCCGACACCACGAATCCGCCCGCGCCGGCCACCGCAGTCAGGAACTGCGCCTGGGTCGGGTCCAGATGATGCGCGTCGTCCACGACGAGGAACAACGGGTCGCCGTCCGGTGACCGGGACTCACACCCGCGCAGCCCCCGCAGCGCGAGTTCGCTGTAGTCGAGGGCACCCTCCCAGTCGAGGACCTGCAGGTATTCGCCCAGGAACTGCCCGACGGCGTACCACCCCGGATCGCCGGATGCCCGAGCCTCGCGGCATAGGGCGTCGGGTTCCCAACCCCACCGACGGGCATGGGCGACCGCTCGCCGCAACTCCCGTGCGAACGTTCTCGTGCCGAGCGCCGGCTTCCATTCCGCAGGCCAGTCGACGCTGCCGGAGGACACCGTGCCGTCCAGGATCTCGCGGATGCGCACCTCTTGTTCCGGTGCGGTGAGCGTGCGCAGGTCACGCTCGAATGGGTCGGCGGCGTCCAGGGACCATTCGCCGCGTTGGTCCGCCGGCCGCCCCAGTCGATCAGACGACGTCAGCACCTGCTGAGCCAGGCCAGCGACGGTGGTGATCACGGGAGCGGCCGCCGTCAGGCGGCGGGCGATCACCCCTTGCCACTGCCGGGCAGTCGTGCGATCCGCCGTGACAGCCACGACCCGGTGACTGCCATGGGCTCGGGCGAGCAGCGTGGTCGCCCACTGCAGCGCGCAGGTTCGGCCGGTGCCCGCGGGTCCGAGCAGGAGGGTGTGTTGAGTGGCGTGCGCCACCTGCCGCTGCACCGGATCCAGCATCGACAAGGTGACCGGGTCAGTTGCCCGATCACCTGCGTCGAATGGTGCCCTCGCTGTCATCCCCGCCAGTGGAGCACATGGCTCCGACAGCTTCGCTGAGGCGATTCCGGCGGGTCGGCCGCGCGGCGGCGCAGGCCCGCGTCAGACGCCGGTCAGACCCGGGCGTCGATCTCGGTCATGACCTCTTCGACGGTCAATTCGTCGATCAGACCCATGCGGTGGGCGATACGGGCCATCTGGATCGAGTCGCGCACGGTGACCAACTCGGGACGGCCGGGAACGTAGGACACGTCGACGTCATTGTCAGCGCCGGCCTCGGCGGAAACGTCCCGGATCAGAGCAATCCGGATCCGGTCGGGATCGGAGTCCAGGAACTCCTGGTACACCTGCGGATCCCGCTCGCCGCTGTCACCGATCAGGACGAATGTCAGCTCGGGGTACGCGTCCAGGATTCGCCGGATCCGAGCCTTCTTGTGATGAGACTCCTGGCGACCTTCCTCATCACCAGCGGGGTCGCCGGGACGCCAGTCGGTCATGAACAGCGGTCCCCGGGGGAACCCCCGCACGCCGAGGAACTGCAACAGCATGTCGTACAGGTTCCACGGACCCGACGAGACGTAGAAGAACGTCGCCTCTGGCCGACCACCGCCCGGACCACGCGCCAGCCCGCGGTACAGACTCGGCGTCCCGGGAATGGGTTTGCGTCCGTTGGCGTCGCGCAGCAGCGTCCGCCGCAGCGCCTTGAGTCCCTCGGTCATGCCGGTCGCCAGGATCGTGTCGTCGATGTCCGAGATCACCGCCACCTGGGATGCCGGGTCCGGAAGCACCGCCCGACCGCTCGCAGTGACCTCGCGTCCCCGATCCATCGCAGTGAAACGCACCTCATGCCACCCGGGGGCGAGGTCACCGACCGGCACCTTCGCGATCACGAATCCGTCGGCGTCGCTGTTGACCGTCACGGTGTTGCCGGCAACGCTGACGGTCACCTCAACCCCCGCCATGTCCAAGACCACCCAGCGCATCAGGTTGGCCGCGAGCGTGGCGTCGATGCGAAGCCCCGGCTGGGTGTCGAAAACGGGCTCCTCCATCACGCGAGCGCGGATGTTGGCAACACCATCGGCGATGAATCCCCGGTACGGCTGGATGATCATGGGTCCCAGCAGCCCCGTCACGCGCTTACCGGTGCGCAGCGTCTGCGTCGCCAGATCCTCCATGTCGGCACCGAAGCGCAACCAGTCAACCACCTGCACATCGTGCCAGGATCGCTGCCCGGATGCAGAAGGAGTTGTCGGCACAGATGTGGCTCCACCGGGGCGATGACCGGCCCCCCGGCGAGCGCTTTTACCCGGCAACCGGGCGCTGACCGGGGCTGGCTCAGCGCGTCCCGCCCCGCGGCGTGCCACCATCGTGTCGTGACCACTGCTGACGACCGGGTGACGCCGCCCGACGAGCAGCAGCCCAGCACCGATTCAGCCGCGCCCTCGCACACGCCTCCGCCCTCGGCCGAATACTTCCCCGACGATGCCGAGAAGCGGATCGGTGCGCAGGTCTGGTTCGACGAGCCGAATGCTCCCGACGCCGACGCGACCTCCCCCGCCCCGACCTCTGGTGCCGCGTCGACGGTCGTCGTCGAGGACGGCGTCATCGGCAAACGGCTGCGGCGCCCGATGGACCTGGTGCGCCTGTTCATCGCACTGCTGGTCATGGCCGCGATCGCGGCGATCGCCTTCTTCGCCACCGAGACCACCTCGGGGCTGGGACAGGACCTCACTGAGGCGTCCCGTCGCCTGCCCGACCCCGTCGTCCTCGTCCTCAACGTCATCGGCGCGATCGGCGTACTGGTCCTGCCGGTCGCTGCGGCGGTCGACCTGCTTGTTCGGGGACGGGGGCGCCAACTGCTGGATGCACTCCTGGCCCTGTTCCTGGCCGCCGCTGCCCTGTCGGGCATGGCACTGGTCGTGGAGCAGTACGGTTCAGCACGCTGGCAGATCGCGCTGGCCGGGAGTGTCAACCCGCAGGATGTCCCGTTCCTGCCCCTGCTCGGCGGTCTCGTCGCCTTCGTCACCGTGGCTCGCCTCATGGCACGGGCACCCTGGAACGCCCTCACCGGCGTCGTGGTGGTGTCCCTGTTCGCCGTCTCGGTCATCACCGGGGGAACAACGGTGGCGGGAATCGGCCTGTCGCTGTTGGCGGGATGGGTGGTGGGCTTGGCCGTCCGCTATGCCCTCGGAACACCGACGACCCGCCCGAGTGGGGTCCAGGTCGCCCACACCCTGGCGCAGGCTGGCCTGCCCGTCAGCGTGCTGCGCGCCAAGGACACGACCGACGTGGGCCGTCGCTACCTTGGCGTGCGGTCCCCCGACGGCGAGGCCTTGGAGGTGTTCGTCCTCGATCGTGATTTGGAGGGCGCCGGCCTGGCCCAGGCCCTGTGGCGGTCGCTGCGGCTGCGCGAGGCCTCCGGCGGGGGCTTCAACATGCGGCGCAGCCTCGAGCAACGAGCCCTCATGTCCTACGCCGCCCAGAACGCCGGGGCTCCGACGAGTCAGTTGCTCGCCGCCCGCGAGATCGGCCCCGACTCCAGTCTGCTGGCGTACGGCCGCGAAGAGGGCACACCGTTCGACGAACTGCTCCCCGACGAACTCAGCGACACCGCCCTCGACAACGCCTGGCGGGGTGTCGCTGCGTTGCGCGCCGCGGGCATCGCCCACCGTCGCCTCACCGCCGACCACTTGCTGCTGCAGCCCGAGGACGACGTCACGATCCTGGCCATCGGGCAAGGCTCCATCGCAGCCGGAGACGTGGCACTGCGCATCGACCTGGCCGAGATGCTGTGCACGCAAGCGCTGCTGGTGGGCGCCGACCGCGCTATCGCCTCAGCGCGACGGACCATCGGGGTCGACACCTTGTCGCTGGCCCTGCCGGTACTGCAGCCAGTGGCACTGAGCCCCACCACCAAGCGAGCTGTTCGCAAGAACAAGCAGCTGCTGATCGACCTGCGCGACCAGTTGGTGGAGATGCGCCCGGACGCCGAGGTCGAGCACATCGAGCTGGAGCGCATCAAACCCCGCACGCTGTTGATGATCGTCATCGGGTCGATCGCGGTGTACGTGTTGTTGTCCCAGTTGGCGCAGGTCAACCTGGTGGACCTGTTCGCGAACGCCCAGTGGGAGTGGCTGCTGATCGCCCTCGTGGCGTCGATCATGACCTACCCGGGAGCGGCGTGGTCGCTCACCGGGTTCGTCCCCGAGAAGCTCAAACTGATCCGAACGATCGCCGCTCAGCTCGCCGGCGACTTCGCCACCTTGGTCGCGCCCCCGACGTTGGGCGCGGTGGCGATCAACTTGCGCTACCTGCAGAAATCCGGCGTCCACCCCGCGTTGGCCACAGCCAGCATCGGGGTGTCACAGGTCGCGGCGTTCCTGGTGCACATCCTGCTGCTCCTCGGATTCGGCGTGGCCGCCGGGACACAGCAGGACTTCTCGTTCGAGCCGCCCCGCGCGGCAGTGCTGGCCGTGGCTGCCGCGCTGATCATCATCGCCGGTGCTTTCCTGCTGCCGCCCGTCCGCAAACTCGTCTGGGATCGCGCCGGTCCGCTGCTGAAGCAGGTCGGACCCCGCATGGTGACCGTCGCACAACAACCGTGGAAGATCGTCGAAGGCGTCGGCGGCATGGTCGCCCTCAACCTGGGCTACATCCTGTGCCTCGCGGCATGTGTGATGGCGTTCGGCGGAGAGCTGAGTTTCGCCGCGATCGCGGTCGTGTACCTGACTGGCTCGGTGGTCGGGCAGGCAGCGCCCACCCCCGGTGGCCTCGGCGCGGTAGAAGCCGCCATGGCAGCCGGGCTCACCCTGGCGGGTCTGGATTCGGGCCTGGCGTTCTCGGCCGTGCTTCTGTACCGCGTGATCACGTTCTGGCTGCCGACGATCCCCGGCTACTTCGCCTTCAACTGGCTGCAGCGCAACAACTACCTGTGAGCCCCTGTGAGCCCAAGAACTCACATCGACGGGGAGAACTCACGGCCTCGACTGTCAGGTACGGCCGACAGGCCCCAGGTTTGCGGTCCCCCGCCCCCGCGGGGTGGGTCAGTAGTTCGGCTTGTCCGGTTCGATCTGGTTGACCCACGCCACCACGCCACCACCAACGTGAATGGCGTCCGCGAAGCCGGCTGACTTCACGATCGCGAGCACCTCGGCGGAACGACCGCCGACCTTGCAGTGCAGCACGATCTGGCGGTCCTGCGGCAGGTCCGACAAAGCGGCTCCGCTGAGGAACTGCCCCTTGGGGATCAACTCGGCGCCGGGGATGTTGACGATCTCCCACTCGTTGGGCTCGCGGACGTCGATCAGAACGAAGTCCCGCTCGCCGCGATCGCGCTCATCCAGCATGTCCTTCAGTTGACCCACCGAGATCGTGGAGTCCTTCACGGCCTCGGACGCCTCTTCGGACACCGCCCCGCAGAACGCCTCGTAGTCG